>JANNDN010000022.1:0-14346 GCA_031387795.1 Sphingomonas sp. | reverse complement strand
GGGGGCGGCGGAGCCGGCGGAGCGGGGGGCGGCGGCGGTGGTGGCGGTGCGGCCTCGCGCGGCTGGAAGTGGAACCCGGCCTCGAGCCCGAAGTAACGAGGCGGCCCATACTGGCTGTTGAGCCACAGGCCGGCAACGTTCTGCGATGCCGTGCGATATCTCCTGTCGGTCAGGTTCTGACCGACCAGCCGCAGGTAATAACGGTCCTCCACCTCGGCGAAGGTTATGGACGCATTCACCAGGGTGCGCGCGTTCAAGTAGGAGTTGCCGAGCGGGTCGGTAATCGACTGCGTGAAAAGATTCTTGCTTTGGTAGGCGACGCTGCCGTCGAACTGCAGTTTATGGCGGCCGAGGGGCACGACATAGTTGGCGGCCGCGGTCCATTGCCATTTCGGCGCGCGATCGAGCGGCGCTGATGCCAGGTCATAGCCCGCCGGAATCGGCGGATCATATTTGTCGTACTTTGCATCCTGATAGCCGAGGATCCCGCGCAAGGTCAGATTCTCGATCGGCTTGGCGGTCAGTTCGGCTTCTATGCCTTTCACCGTTGCGGCCGCTGCGTTGACGAAAATCGTGACCTGGTTGGGGAGCCCATTGACAACCAGCGGCACATTCAGCTGACGCTGCAAATCCTTGTACTTGACGTAGAAACCGGTGAGGTTGGCGCGCAGCCGACGGTCGAGCAGGTCGGTTTTGATCCCGGCTTCCCAGCTGCTCGCGGTTTCCGGCTTGGTCGCTTGCGCGGCTTCACGGAACGCCGCGAGATCAGTGCCAAACGGTGCGAAACTGCCGATCTGATCATTGAATCCGCCGCCTTTGTAGCCGGTGGCGTGCGTTGCATAGAGGAAGGTGGTGTCGGTCGCCTGAAAGCCGAGGCTGACCCGATAAGTGAGCTTCTTCGACTTGTCTTTGACTTCAACCACCCCGGCCGGATATTTGTAAACGCTGGCATCGAGGGGTTCGTCGATCGTGATGCTGGGGTCGAATCCGCCGCCCAGTTGCGGAATGAAGACCTGCTGGCGCCCGCGCCAGGTTTTGTTGTCCCAAGTCTGGCGCACGCCCGCGGTAAGCGTGAGCCTGTCCGTGAACTTGTAATTGCCCTCGGCGAAGATCGCCGACGACCGCGCCTTTTGCGCGTTGCACAGGATGAACGGCGTCTGGTTCCACCGACCGAATGGGAGCGGCCCGGGACTTACGAGGTCCAGAAAGCCGAGGATTTGCGAAACGCAGAAATCGACGGTGTCACGTTGGTAGAAGGCGCCGGCGACGAAATCGAATGGGCCTTTGAAATCGCTGGCGAAGCGCACTTCCTGCTGGAAGGTCTTGCGATCGTCGTCGCGGCTGGCGTCGAAGAACGACAACCGCTCGCCATCGGCGGCGACGGCGGTCACGCCGGCGTAGCTGTTCGGCAGGCGCGACGTCTGCTTGCGCCACCCGGTGACCGAGCTGATTGTGCCAAGCCCGATATCCCAATCGATGTTGCCGTACAGGCCGTCCACGTCGATCCGTTGATGATCCCTCTGGAAGGTATCATCGCGCAGGGTAATTCCGCTGTTCTTCAAGGGATCGCTGCTGCGGTTCGGCACCTTGAAATTGAGCAAATCCGTCAGGAACGGGACCGTGCCGGTGTAAAGCTGGTTTTCATTGACCGAAGGCACCGTATCCGATCGGTCGCGCAATATTTCATATTGGAACAGTGCCGTGATGTTGGGCGTCGGCTCGACGAGCAATTTCACCCGGGCGTTGATGACGTCCTTGCCGCCGACACTCCCGTCATCCAAGCACCCCTGCACCCCGTCGAACTTCGACGGGACATAGGGGGTCGGAGGGTTCGGGGGGGTCGCGAAAGCGGTGAAGTTGAGGATCGGGCCGTAGCAGGCGCCGTTCTTGTAATAGCCGTGGTTCTTTTCGAATCCCCCGACCACGCGCAGCGCAGCGATGCTGCCGATCGGAATGTTGATCGCGGCCTTGGCCTCGTGAGTGCCGAAGCTGCCAACGGTGAGTCGTCCGTCGACGAAGAAATTGCCGATCTGGGGGCGCTTCGTCTTGACGGTGACCGCGCCGCCCGACGAATTCTTGCCGAACAATGTCCCTTGCGGGCCGCGCAGGACTTCGATCTGCGAAACGTCGAACGTGTCGAGCAATTGCGTCTGCACCGAAGGCATCACGAAATCGTCGACCAGGGCCACGACCGGCGGCTCGAAATAGACGATGATATTGTTCTGACCGACGCCGCGCATCGCGAAACTCGCGGCGTTGAAGCCGGTGATTGTCTCGGCCGAGAAATTGGGGACGTACATTGCAATGTCGCCAATATTGTCCGCATCGGATTGCTGGATCAGGCTCTGATCGATCACCGATACCGCGATCGGAGTTCGCTGCAGGCTCGATGACCGCCGGGTTGCGGTGATGACGATCTCGCCGATCCCTTCGCTCGGCGCGGCGGCCTCTGTCCCCGCCTGCTCGGTCAAGGCTTCGTTGGTCTGGGCCGGAGTCAGCTGCGGGCCTTCGGGAGGTGGCGTTTGCGCGGCGGCCGAGGTGGCAAAGGCGGGCAGCAAGGCGATCGCCGCAACGGTCGCAAGCAGATAATCCGAGCGCATGTTTACTTCCCCTCTTGTCGAGCCGAATTCGCGCACCCCTGCGCGAGTTTGTAATCCCGGCTCTCTCCATTGAACGTGCTGGCACAGTCCGAAATAACAATCAATCATGTTTGTTTTTTTTCGAGCCCAGGCAAGGGAGGGCCGACGCTTGTCGGCACTCGAAAAAAAGCGCAATGCAAAGCGCTATCGCCGGTGCAACATATTGCGATGACAAGCGATATTGAAAAACAGTCATGATTGTTTTTTAAGACTGGTGCGAAGAAGAGAGGGACGAGTCGCCATGGGCTTCGATTTCAACGGTTGGGACATTCACATCGGCGCGCCGCATCCGTTCAACGAGCGCGCGCCGCGGGTCGACAACGGCACCGGCCGCGTTAGTCCCGAGCGCTATTTCGATCGCGACTATATGAAGGCGGAATGGGACCGCGTGTGGACCCGCACCTGGCTTCTCGCGGCGGTCGAATCGGATCTTCGCGAGCCGGGCGACTTCGTCAAATTCGACATCCTCGACGAAAGCTTCGTCGTCGTCCGCGACCGGGACGGAACGTTGCGCGCCCACTATAATGTCTGTCCGCACCGCGGCAGCCAGATCGTGCTGTCCGACTTCGGGTCGATCAACCAGTTCACCTGCCCGTTCCACAGCTGGCAGTTCGCGCTCGACGGGACCAATACCAAGATCACCGACAAGGAGACGTTCGAGCCGGAGGTCCTGTGTCACGATACCAGCATGACCAGCGTGCGCTGCGAAAGCGCGGCGGGGCTCGTCTTCATCACCATGAACCCCGACGCACCGCCGCTCACCGAGCATCTCGGGCCGGTGGCCGACCAGCTGGCGCTGTACGACATCGGTTCGATGAACGTTATCCACCACAAGCAGAGCGAATGGGGCGCCAACTGGAAGGGCGGGGTCGACGCCTTCTATGAGGTCTATCACCTCCATTCGGTCCATCCGCAAACCCAGGCGGTGATGGACGACCGCACCCAGATCGACCTCTACCCCAACGGCATGAGTCGGCAATTCGTGCCGTTCGCGCAGCCGAGCCCTCGCTTTCCCGATCAGACCACGGTCAATGAAGGCATCAAGATGATGCTCGCCGACGCCGGCATCGACCCCGCAAGCTATGCCGGAACCGCGCAGGAAAGCCGCGCCGCGATCCAGGCGGCCAAGCGCGTCCGCGCGAAGCAGCATGGCCTCGATTACGACCGGTTCAGCGACACCCAGTTGAGCGACTCGACGATCTACGGGCTGTTCCCCAACGTCCAGATCGGCTGCCATCCCGAAGCGGTGTTCATCCATCGCTTCCTGCCGCACCCGACCGACCCCGAGCGCTTCACCTACGACAACATCATCGGCTTCGCGCATGTCGATGCACCCGGCTATCGCCCGCCGGCGTGGATGGGGGTCGGCGACGAGGTCGACACGACCGGCATGTTGCGCCCCGAGATCACGCGCGTTCCGCTCGGCGTGCCGCCCGAACTGGGCGAAGTGCTTGACCAGGATTCGGAACTGCTTCCGATCGTCCAGAAAGGCGCCCGCTCGCGCGGCTTCCGTGGGCCGCTGTGGAGCTATCAGGAAGGCCGCTTGCGCCATTTCCACGGCGAACTCGACCGCCACATCGCCGGAGACAAATAATGCCGTTCAGTTTCCTGTCGCGGTTTCGAATCAAGCCCGAGCGCGACGCCGAATTCGTCTCCCTGATCGACGAAATGGAGGCGATCGCGGCGGCCGAAACGGAAACGTTGGCGTATAAATTCTATCGGCTCGATCAGGATGGCGGCTATGCCGTTTTCGAAAGCTTCACCGATGAGGCAGCGGACAAAGCGCATCAGGCCAACCCCGAAAGCGCGCCAGTAATCGCCAAGATGATCGAGATCATCGACGGCGGCTACACCCGCGAGTTCCTCCACGATGTGACTCCGGCGTGAGCGACAACATCTTCACGCTAGGTGCGATGCTGCGGCGCAGCGCAGCCGAGCATGAAGGTGACGATGCATTGGTGTTTCCCGATCGCCGGCTGAGCCACGGCACGCTCAACGCGTCTGCGCGGGCGTGGGCGAAGGCCTTCATTGCGGCTGGAGTTCAGCCGGGCGACCATGTCGGGATTCTTCTCGCCACACGACCCGAGTTTGTCGAACTCTTGTTCGGGATCGTCATGGCGGGCGCGGTCGCGGTGCCGATCAACGCCCGCTACCAGCCCGGCGAGCTCGCCTATCTGGTCAAGGACGCCGATCTGGTCGCGCTGGTGACCACCGGCAAGGTCGCCGACAATCTCGATTTTGCCGAGCGCTTGTCGACTGCGCTGCCTTCGCTCGCGGGCTCGCGCGATCCGCTGCGGCTCGATTTGCCCGAAGCGCCGCGGCTGCGCCAGATCATCTGCATCGACGAGCCGTGCCCGCCCGGACTGATCGGCAAAGCGGCGGCGCTGGCCCAGGGCGCGGCCATCGACGAGCGCGAAGTCGACCGCCGGATCGATTCCACCGACCCGCAATCGATCGCGCTGATTCTCTACACCTCGGGCACCACCGCGAACCCCAAGGGTTGCATGATCCGCCACCGCGGCATCGTCGGCAACAGCCGCAATCTCGCGCGGCGCTACAAGATGGAGCCGGGCGATCGCTTCTGGTCGCCGCTGCCGATCTTCCACATCGCCGGAATTCTCCCGATGGTGGCCATCGTCGATCTCGGCGGAAGCTATCTGACGATCCCCAATTTCGATGCCGGAGTGGCGCTCGACATGCTCGAGCGCGAACAGGCCACCCACGCCTTTCCGTGCTTCGTGACGATCATGCAGGACCTTCTCGAGCACCCCAAGTTCGCGACCACGGACCTCAGCAGCGTACGCCTGATGAACAGCAATTTCGCGGTCCAGCCCGACTGGATCCGCGAAAAGATGTCGGCGGCGATGCCGCACACCATCCAGGTCGGCACTTATGGCCTGACCGAGGGCTCGGGCACCATCTGCACCAGCCGCCCCGACGATCCTTATGACCAGCGCGTCTATCGGCTCGGCGTTCCCCTCGACGAGTGGGAAGTGAAGATCGTCGACATCGAAACCGCCAAGGAATGCGCCGTGGATGAGCAGGGCGAGATCGTCGCGCGCGGCCCCAACATGCTCGCCGGCTATTACAACGCGCCCGACAAGACCGCGGAAAGCATCCGCGACGGCTGGCTCCACACCGGCGACATCGGCAGCTTCAACGAGCACGGCCACATCATGTTTCACGGGCGCACCAAGGACATGCTCAAGGTCGGCGGCGAGAATGTCGCCGCGGCCGAGATCGAGGCGGTGCTGCAAACCCATCCGGCGGTGAAACTGGCGCAAGTCGTCGGCCTGCCGCACCCGCGCTATGTCGAGATTCCCGCGGCGTTTGTTGAACTGGCCGCTGGAGCGGTAGCGAGCGAGGCCGAGCTGATTGCGCATTGCGAGGGCCAACTCGCGCGCTTCAAACTGCCGCGCCACATCCGCTTCGTGAGCAGCTGGCCGATGTCGACCAGCAAGATCCAGAAGTTCAGGCTGCGCGACGAACTCGCGGCCGAGTTGGCGCAAGGAGCAGACGCATGAGTGTAGCCAAGTCGTTCATCGCCAAGCTGGCGGTCAAGCCCGAGCGGCGCGCGGAGTTCATCGCGCTGCAGACCGAACTCAAAGGGCTGGCGAACGAGCACGAACCCGACGTGTGGGTCTACGAATTGCTCGAGTCCGAGGACGACCCAAACCTGTTCTACTGCGTCGCCACCTTCAAGGACGCAGCCGCGTTCGACGCGCATATGAGCATCGATTTCCACGACCGGCTGGTGCCGCCGATCCTCGACTGCCTGGCGAGCGACATGGAGCTCGCCTTCTACAAGTCGCACCAACCGTCGTGACCGCGAGCCCCGCCGACCTGGAAGAGCTGGTCAGCCGCTCCAAGGTCTATGACGTGCTGACCCGCTATTGCCGCGCGCTCGACCGCTGCGACGTCGAGCTGATGCGCTCGGTTTACTGGGAGGACGGCTATGACGACCATGGCGTCTTTTCGGGCAATGCCGCCGAATTCGCCGACTTCATTATCCGCGAAATCCAGGCCTGGTTCGAAGTCACCATGCACGCGATCATGAACGTGCATATGGAAATCGCGGGCGATGTCGCCTGCACTGAAAGCTATTTGTTCGCCTATCACAAAATCCGCGCCGACAAGGCCAAGGTCGAGGAGATTTTCGGGTCGCGCTACGCCGCGCAATTCGACTGGGCGAAGCAGGGCCGGGTGCCGCATCATTTCTATTATGGCGGGCGCTATGTCGACCGGCTCGAGCGCCGCGGCGGCGAGTGGCGGATCGCGCGCCGAACGGTGGTCATGGACTGGAACGAGAATGGCCCGAGCGGCGAAATTCTCGACCAAGGGATGTTCGCGACGCTGAAGCCGCGCGGCACCCGCGACCGCAGCGACCCCGTCTACGCCAACCGGCCCTAGGCGAACTCGCGCCAGGCGGTCTTGCCGTCCCAATCCTCGGCAGCCTTCCGCACATTGCCGAAAAAGGCGTGCATCTCAGGCACGTCAGGCAGCACTTCGACCATGAAGCCGCCTGCCGCAATGGTGTCGACGTAGGTGAAATCGATGCTTCCGAAGCGGCCGCTCGACGCGGTCGGGAAACCCAAGGCGTTGTAGCGCGCGGTCTCGGCGAAGACATCGGGGACGATTACCGCGACATGGTGGAAAGCGATGCCTCCGGGCGGTCCGTCGGGAAACACGTCACGATACACCGACGGCGTATCGTCATGCTGCTCGACCAGCTCCATCTGCACGTCGCCAGCCTGAGCGAGACACAGGCTGAAGTCGGTGCGTTGCGACCGCCCGCGATGATGCGGATCGTCGAGCGATATGTGGCGGATCATCAGGAACGGCCCGACCTGCATCGATCGCGCAAGCCCCTCCGCCGCGGCTTCCAAATTGTCGACCACCCAGGCGATCTGGATCACGCGCGCGCCGGGAAGGATCATAAACGCTCCGGATGTTCGAGGAGGTCGGCGAGCGCGGCGAGGAAGCGCGCGCCGTCGGCGCCGTCGATCGCGCGGTGATCGCACGACAGCGACAGATGAAGCACCGGCACGATGCGGATCGCGCCATCGTCGTCGATCGGCTCGGGCCGCGCCGCCCCGACCGCGAGGATCGCGCCCTGCGGCGGATTGATGATCGCGTCGAACTGCTCGATCCCATACGGTCCGAGGTTGGAGATGGAGAAGCTGCCGCCCTCGATCTCGTCCTGCTTTAGTTTCGAGGCGCGCGCCCGGGTCGCGAGATCGCGCGTCGCCGCCGCGATCTGATCGAGGCTGAGCGTGTCCGCGGCGCGCAGCACCGGGGTCAGCAACCCCTTTTCGGTGGCTACCGCGACGGCGATGTCGGCACCCGGCAGGCGGTGGATGTCAGTGCCATGGACCTGGATATTGACCGCCGGCACTTCGCGCAGCGCGAGCGCTGCCGCGCGCACGATATAATCGTTGACGCTGGCCTTCTTTCCCGCGGCCTCGCGCGCGGCGAGCAGCCGGTCGGCGCGGACCCGGCGGCGGAGATAGAAATGCGGGATGGTCTGCTTGGCCTCGGTCAGCCGCCGCGCGATCGCCTTGCGCATCGGCGACATGGCGATGATTTCGATCTCGCCGCTCGGCGCCGTGTCGGGACCTGCCGCGGACAGCACGTCGTCCTTGCAAATCCGTCCGCGCGGCCCGGTGCCCTTGAGCCCGCCAAGGTCGACTCCGTGACGCGCGGCGAGGCGCCGGGCCATCGGGGAGGCAAAGCCCGTCCCCTCCGGACTGGCCTCGTACGGCCCTTTCAGCGCCCCATTGCCGACGGGCCGCAAGGCCTGCTCGACGTCCTGGAGCATGATCCGTCCGCCGCGCCCGCTGCCGGCGAGTTCGGAGACGTCGAGCCGCGCTTGCTCGGCGCGTTCGCGGGCGGCGGGGCTGATGGCGACTGAGTCGGGGATAGCGGCGGCGGGTTCCGGCTCCGGCTCGGGCGGGACTTCGGTTTCCGCCGCGGCCAGCGCGACCATGTCCTCGGTGTCGGCGCCCGCCATGCGCGAATCGGGCGGGCGGAAGGCAGCGACGAAGGCGTCCACCTCCGCCGCGGGCTCGTCATCGCCATAGACCGCAAGCAGCGCTCCGACGGCAAGCGTCTCGCCCTTCTGAGCGACGATCTTGACGAATTTGGCGTCGGCCTCGGCCTCGACCTCGTTCGTGATCTTGTCGGTCTCGATGAGCGCGATCGTGTCGCCTTTGGCGAACGGCTTGCCCTCCTCGACCGACCATTCGCCGATCATGCCCTCCGACATTTCGATGCCCCATTTGGGCATGGTGAAGGCCTTTAGCGGCACCGCGTCAGGCCCGGTACGCGAGCGTCTTGCGCACGGCGTCCTCGATCTTCTGCGGCGACGGGAGCCATGCCCGCTCGAGCTCGCGCGCGAACGGGATCGGGGTGTGGGGAGCGGTCACCATTTCGGGCGGGGCCTTGAGCGCGGCGAAAGCCTTCGACGCGACCAGCGAGGCGATGTCGGCGGCGAGGCTGCAGCGCGGGGGACTTTCGTCGACGACCACCAGCCGGCCGGTCTCCTCGACGCTGTCGAGGATCGCTTCCTCGTCCATCGGGCTGGTGGTGCGAAGGTCGATGACATCGCAGCCAATGCCCTCGGCGGCGAGCTTGTCGGCGGCTTTCTCGGAAAAGCCGACCATCCGCCCGCAGGTGACGATGGTGACGTCGCCGCCCTCGCGAGTCACCCGCGCCTGGCCGAAGGGCACGCGATATTCGCCGTCGGGCACTTCGCCCTTCACCCCGAACATCGCCTTATGCTCGAAGAACAGGACCGGATCGTCGCCGCGGATCGCCTCGGTCAACAGGCCCTTGGCGTCGGCCGGCGTCGCCGGAAGCGCGATCTTGAGGCCGGCGATCGAGGTCATCATGGAATAGACCGACTGGCTGTGCTGCGCCGCCGCGTTCATGCCCGCGCCATAGATCAAGCGAATGACTGCGGGACATTTGGTCTTGCCCCCGAACATGTAGCGAAACTTCGCCATCTGGTTCCACAATTGGTCGAGGCTGACGCCGACGAAATCGGCGAACATCAGCTCGGCGATCGGGCGCTTGCCGGTCAGCGCCGCGCCCGCCGCCGCGCCGACGATCGCGCTTTCGCTGATCGGCGTGTCGAGCACCCGCCCGGGCCCGAATTTGGCATAGAGCCCGCCGGTGGTGCCCCAGATGCCGCCGATCGCCTCGGCCCCGCCGTCGGTGCCCATGCCGCCGACAATATCTTCGCCCAGCGCGATGACGTTCTCGTCGCGCTCCATCTCCTCGAAGATGGTGCGGTTGATCGCGTCGCGCATCGACATGATCGCCATCTCAGTAGCTCACGTAAACGTCTTCGAGCACTTGCTCGGGGGTGGGGGGAGGCGAGTCCTTGGCCTCGGCGACCGCTCGGTCGATCAGCGCCGCGACCTCTTCGTCGATCGCGTCGAGATCGACCGCGTCCACCGCATTGCGTTCGCGGAACAGCTTGAGGCAGTCGCGCTGGTCGCGGATCCGGTCGAGCTCGCCGGTCCCGCGATAGCGTTGCGGATCGCCCTCGAAATGGCCGTAGAAGCGCTCGGTATCGAGCTCGATCGCGGCCGGCCCGCCGCCGCCGCGGACATGGTCGAGAAGCTCGCGCATCGCCTCGAAGGTCGAGAAGAAATCGCAGCCGTCGGCGCGCCACGCCTTCATCCCGAAGGCTTCCGCGCGGCTCGCGATGTCGCGCGCGGTGCCGACTGCATAATCGACCCCGGTGTGCTCGGAGTAGTGGTTGTTCTCGAACACGAACACCGCCGGCACCTTGAGCACCACGGCGAGGTTCATGGCCTCGAAGGTCGTGCCCTGGTTGCACGCTCCATCGCCCGAAAAAGCGATCGAGACCTTGCCTTTGCCGTCGAGCTTGGCGCTAATCGCGGCGCCCACCGCGAGCGGCGCGCCGGCCCCGACGATGCCGTTCGCGCCGAGCATGCCGATCGACACGTCGGCGATGTGCATCGATCCGCCCTTGCCTTTGCACAGCCCGTCGGCGCGGCCGTAAATTTCCTTCATCATCGCGATGACGTCGCAGCCCTTGGCGATGCAATGGCCATGGCCGCGGTGAGTCGAGACGATATAATCGTCGTCGGAAAGATTCGCGCAGACCCCGACCGCCGCCGCTTCCTGGCCGCAATAAAGGTGGGTGAAGCCGGCAATCTCGCCGGTCTTGATCTCGTCGTGGAGCCGCTCCTCGAACCGGCGGATCGTCGCCATGTCGCGATAGGCCTTGAGGAGGGCATCGCGCCCCAACTGGCTCACTGGACGCCCCCTTGTTCGAGATATTGGTCGATGACGTGGTGGAAGTGGCGAATGCGGAGCTCCTGCTTGCCGAGATAGAGGCCGGGGAAGCCCGCCGAATGCATGCCACGCTGAACGTTGGGCAGGTTGAACGCGTCCTGGTCGAGGACCAGGCCGATCGACTTGTCGCCGTGCTTGAAATGCTGGTGCCGAGGCCGCCGGTGCTCGGGCTCGTCTTTCTCGGCATCCGGCAGCTCGAACACCCAAATATCGTAAAGCATCTTGTCGGGGTCTTCGGGGTGGGGCCGCTGGCGGAACAGCATCAGATCGTCGGCGTGCGTATTGAGCGTCACGTTAGGGAAAATCATGTAGTGATAATCGTCGGTCAGCTGATCGTCATTCAGCTCCGAAAAGTCGCGGCCCTTCTTGGGCGCGACCTTGCGCATCTGCTTCTGGATCGCCTTGCGGATGGCGGTCATCGGCCCGTCCCAGTCGGCCGGGTCCATGCCCGCTTTTTCCATCATATACTGGATCGGCGGCGGGATTTGCGATGGCAGGCTCTTGCGCGGGCTGATCGTCCCGAACGGGATCAAATAGCGGTTGTGCTTGCCGTAAGTGTCGATCTGCAGATTGACGTCGTCGAGGTACCACATCAACTGCGGATGGATGCCCTGGACGTGATAGCTTTCGTTGAAGGCATCGACGCTCGCCTTCCAGTTGCAATGCCACTCGACGGTGATGTCGCGGACCCAGCGCATGCGCTCGAAATGATAGGGCGCGAGGTGCGCGCCAACCGGATCGAGATAGTCTTGAAGCGGCTCGACATCGGGGTTGAGCGAGAACCACACGAAGCTGTTCCATTCGCCCGCGGGAAGCGGCTGGATCCCGCCGCTGGGCGGAGCGCCCTGGGGGAAGCTCGACCGGTCGGGGATATGCTCGATCGCCCCGTCGAGCCCGTAGGTCCAATGGTGGTACATGCAGCGGAAATTCTCCGCCGCCTTGCCAATCCCCTCGGGCCGAAGCCGGTTTCCGCGGTGCAGGCAGACGTTGTAAAAAGCTTTGACCGAACCATCGTGCTGGCGGACGATGAGCACGCTCTCCTTGCCGATGTCGGTGCAGATGTAATCGCCGGGCTCGGGGATGTCGTCGCTGCGCCCGCCCAAGAGCCAGACCTTGGTCCAGATATGCTCCCACTCCAGGTTCATGAAGTCGCGGCTGGTATAGCGCTCGGCCGGGATGAGGGCGTCGCCGAGATCGGGATCGGGGGCCTTTTCAACCGGCGTGCCGTTACCGGCCGCCTTCGGGCTCACCCGCTCGATCGTGACCTGGCGCTTGACGTCCATGGGGCTTAGAAATGCGTCCGGTTGGTGAATCCGCCGTCGACGACGAGGTGCGAACCGTTGACCCAGCCCGCCGCGGGCGAGGCAATGAAGGCGATGCAGCGCGCGATTTCCTCGGGTTTGCCGAAGCGGCCGAGGGGCTGCTGGCGCAAGGTCGCCTCGTAAAATTTGGTCATCGTATCCTTGATCATTTCCCAATTGCCGCCCTCGAACTCGATCGGGCCGGGGGAGACGACGTTCACGCGGATGCCGTCTTTGCCGTGGGCCAGCGCCAATTGCTTGCCCCAGGTGATGAGGCTGGCCTTCATCGCATTATAGGGTTGCGGCCCGCCCATCGCCTCGCCCGCCGAGGTGGTGGCGATGAGGACGATCGAGCCGCCGCCTTGCTTGGTCATGTGCGGCAGGACGACATCGACCGCGCGGACCGGTCCCATGACATCGACTTCGAACGCTTTTTCCCAATATTTCTCGCTGCCGAGCCCGCCGCCCGCCGAGGTGATGGGGATGAGGATGTCGCAGCCCTCCAGTTGCTCGACCGCTTGTCCGAGCCACTTGCGATAGGCATCGGGTTTCTTGACATCGACCGCCGCGCCGACCGCCTTGACGTCGTAGCGCTTGAGGCTCGCGACCGCGTCCTTGACCGCATCGCCGCTGCGCGCACTGACCGCCAGGTCGCAGCCTTCGCGGGCGAGCACTTCGGCGATGGCATAGCCAATCCCGCGCGCTCCGCCGACAATGATCGCCTTCTTGCCTGCCAGCCCAAGATCCATGTCTATCCCCTCAATTCCGCGCCGGTCGGAAGCCGCAGCAGCTGCGCGCCGCCCGACACCGCGATCGTCTCGCCGGTGGTAAAGCAATCGGGGGCGGCGAGCCACGAGACAGTCGCCGCCACCTGCTCCGGCTCGGTCAGTTCGCCGAGCGCGGTTTCCTTTTTATAGATCGCCGCAATCCGCTCGTCCGCAAGGAACGCCTCGGTCATCGGAGTGCGCGAAAAACCCGGCGCGACCGCGTTGACGCGGATCCCGCGCGGCCCGAATTCCAGCGCCGCGATGCGCACGATATGTTCGAGCGCCGCCTTGGCCCCGGAATAGGCCGCGAGACCCGTCCCCGGCACCTGCGCGGTGACCGACGAGAAGAGGATAATCGATCCGCCCGCGCCCATGCCCGCGACGATATGTTTCATGAAAAGGAGATTGCCGGTGACGTGGATTGCGAGCTGCGCCTCGATCCTCGCTCGGTCGATCTTGGCGATGCCCCCGACATCGGTGGTTCCGGCGGCGTTGACCGCGACCGCGATCGGCCCGGCGGCCGCGGCCATAGCGGCGATACTGTCCTCGTCGGTGACGTCGCAAATCAGCGCCTGTCCGCCGAGATCGGCGGCGAGAGCGTCGAGCGGCGCGCGTTTGCGGCCGGCGACGATCAGCTCGAATCCGTCGCCCGCGAGCCGTCGCGCAACGGCCTCGCCGAGCCCGCCCGGGCTGGACGCGCCAAGCACCAGTGCTTTCTTGCCATTCCCTCCAGTCACAAGGACGCTGCTACGCCGAACCGAGGCGGCGGTTCAACATAAAACAAACAGACATGACTGTTTTTTATCCGGCTGGCGTTATGACGAGACCGTTGTCGATGAGGATTTCGGCACCGGTCACGAACCGCGATTCATCGGACGCGAGATAGAGGATCAGGTTGGCGACATCACGCGGTGCACCGATCGCGCCCGCGGGGAGCACTCCGTCCGGCACCTTCTGTTCCTGACCCGGCCGTCCCATCGCGCCCTGAATCATCGGCGTTTCGATCGATGCCGGATGGACCGAATTGCAGCGGATGCCATAGCCCTTCTGCTGGCAATGCACGGCGACCGATTTGGTCAGCGAGCGCACCGCCCCCTTGGCCGCCGAATAAGCGCAAAACACCGGATAGCCGAGATGGCTTGCGGTCGAACTCATGTTGATGATCGATCCGCCGCCCGATCGGGCCATCAGTGGAAGGGCATATTTGCAGCCCAGGAAGACCCCGTCGCTCATCACCGACTGGACCTTGCGCCATTGCTCTAGCGTCGTTTCCTCAGGGTCGGCGACGACTACGATACCGGCATTGTTGAC
>JANNDN010000017.1:0-11361 GCA_031387795.1 Sphingomonas sp. | reverse complement strand
GCCAATCCGGCGCTGGCGAAGGCGCAGGCAAGCGCGCCGGTCGTTGTCCATTCCGACCCGGCCTTATGTTCGGTCCAGTTCGATCCGATCGGCAAGACCAAGTTCGACCGGACCGCGTGTGACGTCGCCAAATCGACGCTCGCCAAGGCCGGGATCAGTTACGCCAACGTGTCCGACGGGGCGGGCGAAGTATCAATCGGCGCTCGCACCGTCGCCGTCGGCGACCTTGGCACTTACGGCGCGCGGCTGAGCGCGGCAGCGGGCGAGGCGGGTTATCCCGCCAAGGCCGATCCAGCGGCAATCGACCGGCCGCTTGTGGTCGGCATCCTGTTCCTCCTCGCGCTCTATGTGACGATGGTTTACGGGCCGATCGCGGCGCTGCTGGTCGAGCTGTTCCCGACGCGCATCCGCTACACCTCGATGAGCCTGCCCTATCATATCGGCAACGGCTGGTTCGGCGGGTTCCTGCCGACCACGGCCTTTGCGATGGTCGCCGCGACGGGGAACATTTACTACGGCTTGTGGTATCCGATCATTGTCGCCCTGGTGACGCTCGTCGTCGGTCTGCTGTTCCTTCCCGAGACGTTTCGGCGAAATCTGAGCGGTTAACCGCTAACTTTGCGTTAACCATGATATTGACGGACGGCGCAGTGTCGGGTGAGCAGACTGCGACTCAGACCAGGGAGTTTTTCGTGCGCAGAATTCTTACCGCCGTGACCGCGGCATCGCTTGCCGCGCTGCTCGCCAGCTGCGCCACCAAACCGCGTCAGGTCGTTCAGGCCCCTCCCGCGCCGATCACGCAGGAACTTCCCTATAAATGGAGCCAGGGAAACGCGCCGCAAGCGCACAAGGACATGCTCGCGACATTTGGCCCGCTCAACATGCGGCCCGGGGAATTTCGGTGGACCGCGCAAGTCCCTGACGACGGCGACGCGAAGGTCGTGATCGATATCCTGACCCAGCGCTTCTACGTCTATCGCGGCGCGAAGCTGGTCGGCGTGTCGACCATCTCCAGCGGCAAGAAGGGCCGGGAGACGCCGCTCGGCTTCTGGGCGGTCAAGATCAAGAAAAAGAAGGGCTACAGCCGCAAATATGACAATGCGCCGATGCCGTTCATGCAGATGTACGACGAAAAAGGCATTGCGTTTCATGGCGGGCCCAACCCCGGCTTTCCCGCCAGCCACGGCTGCGTCCGTTTGCCGGTGAAGTTCGCGGAACGGCTGTTCGGGTTGACCAAAGTCGGCACCGAGGTGGTGATCGAGGGCTGATCCATGCCCCTGAAGGCCGAGTTGCGGAGACCGTAACTTCAGCGGTTCCTTCGCCCGCCCGTGACGAGCGAAGGGACTTCATTTTCAGGCAATCGACGACCCTTGGTTCAAGACAGGCTTTGCGGATCGCCGAGTCCGGCGCTAGGGTAAAGCGTCAATGATCGCCCAAAAGACCCGTTATGCGTTGCGCTCGCTCCTGTTCCTCGCCGAGGAAGTCGACGGAGTGCCAGTCCAGCTCGCGCGTATCGCCGAGACCCAACGGGTGCCGCCCAAATATCTCGAACTGATCATGCTCGACCTCAAGAAAGCCGGGCTGGTCAAAAGCGCGCGCGGGCCCAAGGGTGGCTATCACTTGTCGCGCCCGGCCACCGAAATTTCATTCGGCGAGATCGTGCGCTCGATGGAAGGGCCGATCGCTTTGGTCAGCTGTGCCAGCGTCAATTTCTACGCGCCGTGCGGCGACTGCCAGGATGAAGCGACCTGTGCCATCCGCCGGGCCTTTACGGTCCTTCGCGACCAGAGCACCGAGGTGCTCGATTCGATCAGCCTCGCCCAGGGCGCGGAGTGGGAAGACCGGCTGGTCCATACGGAGAGCGCGATATGATCGGCGAGGACGAAGACCGGCGCTTTGAGCCACGGCCGCTGGCGGGCTGGTATTATGCGGGCGCCGCGGCCTCGTTCCTGTTCATGGCGCTCGGCTGTTTTGCTTATGTCATGCACGTCGCGGCCGACCCGGCGACGCTTCCGCCCGATCAGCGCTACGCGTTGCTCGCTGAACCAATGTGGGTAACCGCGGCTTATGCGGTGACGGTATGGGCGGGATTGTTCGGGACGGTGCTGTTACTGTTGCGGCGCAAGGCTGCGCAATTAGCCTTGCTGATGTCGCTGCTGGCACTGGTCGCCTGGATTCTCGGCATGGCGCTGGTCGCGCCGCTCCGCGATTCGCTCTCGCTCAACGACTGGGTCGTGGTGTTGGTGATCTTCGCGGTGACCTGGACGATTTACTGGTTCGCCCGCCATTCGCGTCAGCGCAGCTGGCTCAATTAACGCAGGTCTGATTGTTCGACCGTCGTGTCGTCCGCAAACGTACTGGTCTCTGCCAGCGGCGAGGTGACGCTCGGATGGACGGAAGCAGGCTGTGGGCGGCTCAGCGCGATGGTCGGGACCGCTAGCAAAAACGCGATCGCGACGTCGCCAATCATTCGGCGGTCGATCATTTGAAACCTCATTCTTGTTCACGAGCGCATGAAGCGCGCGCACTTGTCCCATCGACGTTTCCAGGCTCCAAAAGTTCCCCTTTCCTCGTTTAACGCTGGCTTGGGCCGGTCGGCTTTGTGATTGCCCCGCGGAGCGGCTAGAAGCGCGACCGATGTCGAAGATCGTCCTCGAAACCGACACCAGCCGCGCGACTCCCTCGCCGGTCCCGGGCAAGCGGATGACCGCGCCGGCGATCCGCGCCCGCAAGCAGGACGGCGTTACCGAAGAGCCGCTGGTGATGCTCACCGCCTACACCATGCGGATGGCGCAATTGCTCGACCCGCATTGCGAGATGCTGCTGGTCGGGGACAGCCTTGGCCAAGTCATCTACGGCCTGCCCTCGACCTTGCCGGTCACGCTCGAGATGATGTGCGCGCACGGTGCCGCGGTGGTGCGCGGTTCGTGGCACGCCTTGGTCGCGGTCGACATGCCGTTCGGAAGCTATGAGGGCAGCCCAAGCCAGGCCTTCGCCTCGGCCAGCCGGATCATGCAGGAAACCGGCGCCGCGGCGGTCAAGCTCGAGGGCGGGGAGGCGATGGCCCCGACCATCCGCTTCCTCACCGAGCGCGGGATTCCGGTGATCGGCCACGTCGGACTCACCCCGCAAGCGGTCAACGTGCTCGGCGGCTATGGCGCGCGCGGCAAGAGCGACGCGGAGGCAGGGAAGATTTTGGGTGACGGCAAAGCGGTGGCTGAGGCGGGGGCATTCTGCCTGGTGATCGAGGGCGTGATGGAACGTCTCGCCGACGAGCTTACCAACGCGGTCGCTATTCCGACCATCGGCATCGGCGCATCGAAGAATTGCGACGGCCAGGTGCTGGTCACCGACGACATGCTGGGCCTGTTCGAGCGCACTCCGCGCTTCGTTAAACGCTATCACGACCTCGCGCACGAGATTGGCGCCGCGGCCGCGCAATATCGCGAGGAGGTGCGAAGCCGCACTTTTCCCAGCGACGAGCAGGTCTATCGGCCCAAGGGCAGCTAAAGCCCCGTCTTTCGATGAGTTCAGGTGCCGGGGCGGGACAGGCCGTAGGCGTCGACGAGCTTGTCCTTGCAGTCGGACACGATTTCCTCGCAGCGCCTGAGGCTCTCCTTCAGCTGGCGATTGGACGCTTCCAGTTCGCCGCGGGTGGGCATGTGATTGTCGTTCGAAGAGGGTGAATGGTCGGTCATGGGGGGAAGAACGCCCGAGCCTTGCGACGGTTCAACCGCCCTGTGCTTTGCAGCCAAATCGGACCGGTTTGCGCGGCACCGGCACCAGAGCGGTTTCGCCCCCTTTGCCTTTGCCGCTGCAGCCGCTAGAGCGCCCTCGCCAGCTTCCGTTCATCCGAGGGAGGGGATGGAGGCGTCGGCATAGGTTCCCGAGTGTTTGAGGCGAAGAGTTGGCGCGACCCCCCAGCACCGATGTCAATGAAACCTTTTTGCGCGAGGTCGACGAAGACCTTCGCCGCGATCAGGTGCGCGACTTCTTCGTCAACAACCGCGTCTTGCTCATCGCCGCCGTGGTGCTGTTCCTTGGCGCCTCGGGCGGCTGGTTGTGGTGGCAGAATCGCCAGGTCGAGCAGAGCGGCACGCAGGTCGAGGAATTGGCGCGCATCTATCGCGACTTCGCGACGGGCAATTTCGACAAGGCCCCGGCCGAGTTGAAGCCGCTGGCCGAAAGTTCGAGCGAGGGGATCAGCGCCTCGGCCCTGTTCACCGCCGCCGCGATCGACTTGCAGAAGGGCGATCAAAAGGCTGCTTTGGCCAAATATCAAACGCTCGCCGCGAACGGGGATCTGCCCTCGCCGTATCGCGAGCTCGCGCTCATTCGCCAGACCGCGCTCGAGTTCGACCAGGTCAAGCCCGACGCGGTGATCGAGCAGATGAAGCCGCTCGCGGTCCCCGGCGAGCCGTGGTTCGGGTCGGCCGCCGAGCTGACCGCGCTCGCGCTGATCAAGCAAAGCAAGAAGGCCGAGGCGGGCAAATTGTTCGCCGCGATCGCGCGCGACAAGACCGCTCCCGAAAGCCTCCGGGCACGATCCGTTCAAATGGCCAGCAGCCTTGGCGTCGACGCCAGCGACGCGATGCCCGCCACCGCACAATAGGAACATCATGACCAGCAGCAGCAAGACCAAGTTCGGAACAGTGATCCTGATCGCCGCGGCGCTCGGCGCTAGCGGGTGCGGGCTGTTCAAGCGCGGCGGCGGGCCCAAGACCCCGGTGCTGGGCGAGCGGATCGCGATCCTCGCCAACGAGGGCGACGCGGCGGTCGACGAGGCAACCGCGGTGATGCCGATGGAGCTGCCGGCCGCGGTCGCCAACACCGAATGGTCGCAGAGCGGCGGTAGCCCGGCCAAGTCGGGCGGGCATTTCGAACTTCCGCTCGCGCTGGGCAGCGCGTTCGTCGTCCAGGCGGGTCGCGGCAATACTTTGGCGCGGCGGATCGCGGCCCCGCCGGTGGTCGCCAACGGGCGTGTCTATGTCATCGATTCAATGGGCGCGGTGCGGGCTCTCGACGCCACCAGCGGCGCCCAATATTGGGCCAGCCAGACCCCCAACGACAAGGGCAATGAACATTCGCTCTACGGCGGCGGGCTCGCCTACGCCAACGGCCACATCTATGCGACGAACGGGCTCGGCTATGTCGCCGCGCTCGACGAGCAGAGCGGCGGGATCCTGTGGCAGGTCCGTCCCGGCGGTCCGCTCCGCGGCGCGCCCACGGTGAACGACGGCGCGCTCTATGTGATGAGCCAGGACAATCAGATCTTCTCGCTCAAGGAAAGCGACGGCTCGACCAACTGGAGCCAGGCCGCGGCGCTCGAGATCGCGGGCGTGTTCGGGACCGCCTCCCCCGCGGTCGGGCAGGGCACCGCGGTTGCCGGCTTCTCCTCGGGCGAGCTCAATGCCTATCGCTACGAAAACGGCCGCCAAGTGTGGCAGGACGCGCTCCAGCGGACCAGCATCCGGACCAGCGTGTCGAGCCTCAACGACATCGACGCCAGCCCGGTGATCGACAACGGCCAGGTGTTCGCGATCGGCCAGGGCGGGCGCATGGTCGCGCTCGAGCTGACCACCGGCCAGCGGCAGTGGGAAATCAACATTGCGGGCATCTCGACCCCGTGGCTCGCCGGCGAGTGGCTGTTCGTCATTACCAACGACGCCAAGCTGATCTGCGTCAACCGCCTCAGCGGCAAGGTGCGCTGGATCAACCAATTGCCGGCGTTCGAGCGTCCGAAGAAGAAGCAGGGGCAGATCGACTATAGCGGGCCGGTCCTCGCCGGTGGGCGGCTGATTGTCGTCGGCTCCAATGGCGTGGTCGTGAACCTAGATCCGACGACCGGCTCGTTCCAGAGCCAGACCCGGATCAAGGCCGGGGTCAGCCAGTCGCCGGTGATCGCCAATTCTACCCTCTATATCTACGACGACGACGGTCAGCTTTACGCCTTTCGCTAGGCGCTGAGCCTCCGCGCGGCTAGGGCGACCCCCATGCCCCTCCCTACCGTCGCCATCGTCGGCCGGCCCAACGTGGGCAAGTCGACCCTGTTCAACCGCTTGGTGGGCAAGAAGCTCGCCTTGGTCGACGATCGCCCGGGCGTGACCCGCGACCGCCGCGAGGCCGAGGCGCACCTGCTCGGGCTCGACTTCCGGCTGATCGACACTGCGGGTTTCGAGGACGAAGATGCGGCTAGCCTGCCCGGGCGGATGCGGATGCAGACCGAGGCCGCGGTGCGCGAAGCCGACATCGCTTTGTTCATGATCGATTCGCGCGAAGGGGTCACCCCGCTCGACGAGGAAATCGCCCGCTGGCTGCGCGCGGAGGACACGCCGGTGACAGTGATCGCCAACAAGGCCGAGGGCCGCTCGGGCGAATCGGGCATCCTCGACAGCTATCGCCTGGGCTTTGGCGAGCCGGTCGCGCTGAGCGCCGAGCATGGCGAAGGCATCGCCGATCTGTTCGACGCGCTCCGCCCTGCAGTCGAGCGCCCCGCAGGCGAGGAGGCCGAGGCCGAAGAGTGGGACGAGGACGCGCTCGACCGCCCGCTCAAGCTGGCGATCGTCGGGCGACCCAATGCGGGCAAATCGACCCTGGTCAACGCGATGGTCGGGGAGGAGCGGATGATCACCGGCCCCGAGGCGGGCATCACCCGCGATTCGATCACGATCGAATGGACCTGGGAAGGTCGGGAGGTGCAACTGGTCGACACCGCGGGACTGCGCAAGCGCGCCAAGGTGGACGACAAGCTCGAGCGGCTGAGCGCCGCCGACACCCGCCGCTCGATCGACCATGCCGAAGTCGTGGTGCTGTTGATGGACGCCACCCGCGGCCTCGAGGCGCAGGATTTGCGCATCGCCAGCCAGGTTATCGAGGAGGGGCGGGCACTCGCCATCGCGATCAACAAATGGGACGTCGCCGACCACGCATCGTCGCTGTTCAACGGCATCAAGGCGGCACTGGTCGAGGGGCTGTCGCAGCTTCGCGACGTGCCGCTGCTGACCGTCTCGGCCAAGACCGGCAAGGGCATCGACACCATCCTCAAGGTCGCTTTCGAATTGCGCGAGGCGTGGAGCCGGCGGGTGTCGACCGGCGAGCTCAACCGCTGGTTCGAGCGCGCGGTCGAGGCCAATCCGCCGCCCGCGCCCGGGGGCAAAAGGATCAAGCTCCGCTACATCACCCAGATCAAGAGCCGGCCGCCGACTTTCATCGTATTCGGCAACCGCACCGACGATCTGCCCGAAAGTTATCGCCGCTATCTGCTTAACGCGATGCGGCGCGATCTTGACCTCGCCGCGGTGCCGATGCGCCTGAGCTTCCGCGGCAGCCGCAATCCCTATGACGACAAGGGCGCGCGCTAAGCCAAGTTTAACCCTTTCGCGCTTATTCTTCGCGGCGCGGGATTGACCGCACCCCGGGGGACGAAACCTTGAACTTGAGCAACGATCGCCCGAACATCGTCGACTGGGCGCATTTCGACCGCAATCGCGACGAGCTGGGGCCGGGATTCATCCGGATTCTGGGTTATTTCCGCGAGGACGGGGTCAAGTCGATCTCGAAGATCGAGCAGGCAATGCGCGAGCAGGACACGGCGGCGCTGGTGGTGCCCGCGCACACGCTCAAGGGCGAATCGCGCCAGCTCGGCGCCGGGCCGCTCGCCGACATCGCCGAACTGATCGAATCGACCGCGCGGCTGTGCGTCGAGACCCACCGCTTCCCCGACGAGTTGGTCGAGCAGGTGGTCGCGCTGAGGAAATTGTTCGACGACACGCTGGCCGCGTTCGACAAGGAAACCAATCCGCGGCTGACGCGCACCGGGGCGACCGGCTTCGGCGCCAAGGCCGGCAACCAGGGGTTCGGACGGATCTAGCGCGGTTATTCGGCCTCGACCGCCTCGGACTGCAGCTGAATGTAATTCTGCAGGCCCATTTGGCGGATCATCTCGAATTGGGTTTCGATCTTGTCGACGTGGCCTTCCTCGTCCTTGAGCACCGCGGCGAACAGGTCGCGGCTGACATAATCCTTGAGCGCCTCGCATTCGGCGACGCCGTTGCGGTACATCGCCACCGCTTCATGTTCGGCGGCGAGGTCGGCTTTCAGGATTTCCTCGACGCTCTCGCCGATGCGCAGGCCTCCGAGCACCTGGAAGTTGGGCAGGCCGTCAAGGAACAGGATCCGCTCGGCGAACTTGTCCGCATGTTTCATCTCGTCGATCGATTCGTGGCGTTCGAACTCGGCGAGCTTTCTGACGCCCCAATTGTCGAGCATCCGGTAATGCAGCCAATATTGGTTGATCGCGGTGAGCTCGGCCTTCAGCGCCTCGTTCAACAGCTCGATGACCCGTGGCTCGCCCTTCATGCCCGCTCTCCTTCGCCCGCCGCGATAGGCGCGACCGGACACAAAGGGAAGCAGATAATTGGCGGAAAAATGCGAAAAACCTGCGACTGAGAATCAGTCGCGGAAAGGCGTCAAGCGGCGCTCGCCTCGAGCTTGGAGGGGTTGGCGAGAGCTTCCGCGACAATTTCCTCGGCATGATCCTGGCACCCGCCGCACTCGAACTCGCAGCCCATCGAGCGATATGCGCTCTCGGCATCGCGATGCCCACGCTGCGCCGCGGCGCGAATGTCGCACTCCCGAATCACGTTGCACGAACAGACGATCATGGGATCAATATGACGCTAATGCGAACTATTCGCAAGTGGGAAAGCCAAGAGCCAGCTGCTGATCCGCTCCAGCGGTTTCTTGCGCATCGCATACAGTGGAATGACCGCATCGGGGGCGGGCAGCCCGGCGACGATGACCATTAGCGGCTTTTCAGTTTTCGGGCGGCCGCATAAATCGCGCAGGAAGCCCATCGGCGACGGCGTATGAGTGAGGGTCGCAAGCCCCGCGCTGTGCAGCGCCGCGAGCAGGAAGCCGCAGGCGATGCCGACGCTCTCGGTGACATAATAATTGGTCTTGTCATCGCCTGGATCGATGCCGCCGCGGCGCTGGCCGAAGACGATGATGTGCCACGGCGCGACATCGAGATAGGCCTTGTCCTCGTCGGTCCCGAGAGGGGCCAGCGCCTCGAGCCATTCCTGCCCCGCCTTGCCGGCATAGAATTCGCGCTCCTCCTTCTCGGCGGCGAGGCGAATGCGGTGCTTGAGCTCGGGCGACGAGACGATCGCGAAATGCCACGGCTGGTGGTTGGCGCCTGACGGGGCGGTCCCGGCGGCGAGGACTGCTTCCTCAATGACCGCGCGCGGAACCGGCGCGTCGGAGAACATGCGGCAGGTGCGGCGGGTTTCGATGAGTTCGCGGAACGCCCGGGCGCGCGCAATCCGTTCGTCGTCGCTGAGGGCGGGGAGGGCGGTGTAAGCCGTGTGCGGGACGTCTTTCACCGCGCCGCTCCTACAGCTCGTTCGACATCAGCGTGGGGAAGAAACCCTCATGCGCGGCGCGAAGGTCGGCGAGGGGGATTTCGAATCCGATACCATTGTCCCGACCGGGATGCTCAAGTTTGATGCTCGTCCAGTCCTCAAGAACATATCCAAAGTGACAAACGTCGACTCCGGCGGCTGTTGCTCGGTCCTGTATGGCGCCCAAATCTGTCGGATCGATCTCGACAATGTAGCTCGATTGATCTTCACCGAAGAAAAAGGGCGTTCCCCGCCCAAAGGCATAATCCTCTTCGATTTCAACGCCGACTCCACTGGCAAGAGCCATCTCCGCAAGCGCAACTAAGATACCCCCGTCCGAGCAATCGTGAACGGCATGTGCGATTCCGTCTCTGATTAGGTCACGGACGAACTCAGCATTCCGCCGCTCCAACGCAAGGTCGACTGATGGGGGTGGCCCGTCGTCGCGCCCGAGTATCTCTTTGAGCCAGAGTGATTGGCCTAGGTGCCCCAATCGATCGTGTTGGATGAGGAAGAGCTGACCGCCTTTGTCACTACTGGTCTTACCCTTAAACGCGATCGTCGCCGACTTCTCCCAATCTTCCAGCAACCCCACTCCGCCGATCGCCGGCGTCGGCAGGATCGCGCTATCGCCCCCCGTCGCCTTGCTCTCATTGTACAAGCTCACATTCCCGCTCACGATCGGGAAGTCGAGCGCCCGGCAGGCCTCGCCCATGCCGCGGAGGCACTCGACGAACTGGGCCATGATCTCGGGCCGCTGGGGGTTGCCGAAGTTGAGGCAGTTGGTGACCGCGAGCGGCCTTGCCCCGACCGCGCACAGATTGCGATAGGCCTCGGCGATCGCCTGCTTCCCACCTTCGTAAGGGTCGGCGTAGCAATAGCGCGGGGTGCAGTCGGTGGTCATCGCCAGCGCTTTTTTGGAGCCGTGGATGCGGACCACCGCGGCGTCGCCGCCGGGGCGCTGGACGGTGTTGGCGCCGACCTGTTGGTCATATTGCTCCCAGATCCAGCGCCGCGAGGCGAGGTTGGGCGAGGCCATCAGCTTGAGCAGATCGGCGGCGATGTCGGTGCTTTCGGGCACGTCGCCGAGCGGCTTGACCTGCGCCCACGCCTTATATTCGTCGAGGCTCATGTGCGGGCGGTCATATTCGGGCGCGTCGTCGGCGAGGGGCCCAAGCGGAATGTCGCACACCACCTCGCCCTGCCATTCAAGCACCATGTGGCCGGTGTCGGTGACCTCGCCGATCACCGCGAAGTCGAGTTCCCATTTAGTGAAGATCGCCTCGGCCTCGCCCTCGCGGCCGGGCTTGAGCACCATCAGCATCCGCTCCTGCGATTCCGACAGCATCATCTCATAGGGGGTCATGCCCTCCCCGCGCTGGGGCACCTTGTCCATGTCGAGGCGGATTCCGGCGCCGCCCTTCGACGCCATTTCGACCGATGAGGAAGTGAGCCCCGCGGCGCCCATGTCCTGGATCGCGACGATCGCGTCGGTCGCCATCAGCTCGAGACAGGCCTCGATCAGCAATTTCTCGGTGAACGGGTCGCCGACCTGGACCGTCGGGCGCTTGGCCTCGGCATCGTCCTCGAAATCGGCCGACGCCATGGTTGCGCCGTGAATCCCGTCGCGGCCGGTCTTGCTGCCAACATAGACGATCGAATTGCCGATGCCGGTCGCGGCCGAATAGAAAATCTTGTCGGTTTTCGCGATCCCGACGGTCATCGCGTTGACGAGGATATTGCCGTCGTACGCCTCGTCGAAATTGACCTCGCCGCCGACGGTCGGGACGCCGACGCAATTGCCATAGCCGCCGATGCCGCTGACCACGCCCGAGATCAAATGGCGCATCTTGGGGTGGTCGGGCCGGCCAAAGCGCAATGCGTTCAAATTGGCGATCGGCCGCGCGCCCATGGTGAACACGTCGCGCAAGATCCCGCCGACGCCGGTTGCCGCGCCCTG
>JANNDN010000014.1:0-1644 GCA_031387795.1 Sphingomonas sp. | reverse complement strand
CATCGGCGCCGCGATGATCGGCTGGTACGGCACCGCGATGCTTTGCTACGTCACGCCCAAGGAGCATCTCGGCCTCCCCGACCGCGACGACGTGAAAGTCGGGGTCGTCACCTACAAACTCGCCGCCCACGCCGCCGATCTCGCCAAGGGCCACCCCGCCGCGAAATTGAGGGACGACGCGCTCTCCCGCGCCCGCTTCGACTTCCGCTGGCGCGACCAGTTCAACTTGTCGCTCGACCCCGACACCGCGGAAGAATTCCACGACCAGACCCTCCCCGCGGAAGGCGCCAAGACCGCGCACTTCTGCTCGATGTGCGGTCCCAAATTCTGCAGCATGAAGATCAGCCAGGAAGTCCGCGAATTCGCGAGACTCAATCCCCACCCCTTCAGGGGCGGGGACGACTCGCCGCAGGCAAGCGAGGGGCGGGGCAGTCCGGTCGAGCCAGCCGCAACGCCCGAAGAAACCGAAGCCGGCATGGCCGAGCAGTCCGAACGCTACCGCGCCGGCGGCGACCTCTACCTCCCGGTCGCCGAATGATCGCTACTTTGGCGATGCTCGCAGCCGCGGTGGCGCCAGCTCCCGCTGCCTCCGCCGAACAGCAGATCCGGTCTCAGCGCGAGGCGTTCAACGGCGCCCTCGCCCGCGGCGATCTTGCCGCCATCGCCACGTTTCTCGCCGAGAACGCCCAGATCGTGACCGGACGCGCCAGCCTGGTCTTCAGCGGCCGCGCCGCCCAAATCGGGATGTGGTGGGAAGACTTGCAGGCCGCTGACCGCGCCACTTACGTGCGCACGCCCGATCACATCGAGCTTTCGCCTTTGTCGCCAATGGCGATGGAGAGCGGCCACTGGCGCGGCGCCAACGTCAAGTCGGCGCCCGCCAATTGGGCATCGGGCAGCTATTCGGCCAAGTGGCGCAAAATCGATGGCCAGTGGCTGATCGAAAGCGAACTCTACATGACCACCGCCTGCGGCGGGAGCTTTTGCCCGCAGCCGAAGTGAGCGAGCCCGCGGGTGCGCTTGTCCTGATCCCCACCCCTTCAGGGGCGGGGACGACTCGCCGCAGGCGAGCGAGGGGCGGGGCAGTCCGGTTGGACCAGCCCGACACCCGAAGAAGCCGAATCCGGCATGGCCGAAATGTCCGCCCGATACCGCGAGGGCGGCAACGCGCTTTACATCGGCGCGGCCGGGCGCGAGCATGACGGACTAGTTCAGCCGCGCGTACAACCGAAGGAACCGCCATGTCGCACTTCGTCGTCGCCGAATTCCACGCCGCGCCGGGCAAGCTCGACGACTTGATCGCCGCGCTCAAGCAAGCCTTGCCCGAGACCCGCGCCTACGACGGCTGCCTCAGCCTCGACTCGTGGCTCGACGCGGATCGCTCGACCATCGTCCTGACCGAACAATGGGTCAGCTTCGACCATTATGATCGCTACCTCGCGTGGCGCGGCGAGACCGGCGTGCTTGCCGCGGCGGCGGCGATGCTCGAAGGCGGCGCGGCCGGCTTCGTGCCGCGCAAATGCGTCCCGGCGGGATGCTGACGATGCTTGCCCCCGCGCTGCTTCTCGCCGCCGCTCAGGCGACCATGACGCCGCCGCTCCCCGCCGCCCCGTCCGCCGGTCAACAATCGTCCCCCGCGCCGCC
>JANNDN010000011.1:0-2672 GCA_031387795.1 Sphingomonas sp. | reverse complement strand
CAGCTGCTCCAGACCGCCGCGGTGTTCGCGGTTGGTTTCCTGATGCGCCCGGTCGGGGCTTGGCTGATGGGCATTTATGCCGATCACAAGGGCCGCAAGGCGGGGCTGACTTTGTCGGTGACCTTGATGTGCGCGGGATCGCTGCTGATCGCAGTCGCCCCCACTTACGAGAGCGTCGGCCTGCTCTCGCCCGCGATCCTGGTGTTCGCGCGGATCATCCAGGGGCTGAGCCTCGGCGGCGAATATGGCTCGAGCGCAACCTATCTTTCGGAAATGGCCGGCCGCGACCGACGCGGCTTCTGGTCGAGTTTTCAATATGTGACGATCATCGGCGGCCAATTGTGCGCGCTCGCCTTGCTCGTCGTTCTCCAGGCGACATTGGGCGACGAGGCGATGCGCGAGTGGGCGTGGCGGATCGGTTTCTTCGCCGGCGCGGTGCTCGCGGTCGTCGCCTTCATCCTCCGCCGCAAGCTCGACGAGACGTTGAGCTACACAAAGGCCGCGGCGAAATCGGACCGGCGGCGCTCGACCGTCGGCAATTTGCTGCGCGATCATCCGCGCGAATTCTTCCTGGTGATGGCACTGACCGCGGGCGGCACCGCGAGCTTCTACGCCTACACCATCTACCTCCAGAAATTCCTCGCCAACACCAGCGGCTTTTCGACCGCGACGGCGTCGCAGATCATGACCATCGCGCTCGCTTTGATGCTGTTCATTCAGCCCATCGCCGGGCGCATCTCCGACCGCGTCGGGCGCCGGCCGATGATGATCTTCTTTGGCGCCGGAGCGATGCTGTTCACTTATCCGATCTTCACCGCGCTGGAGGGGACGAGCGACCCTTATGTGGCGTTTGCGATCTGCATGGGGGCGCTGGTGATCGTCACCGGCTATACCTCGATCAATGCGGTCATCAAGGCCGAGATGTTCCCCGCCGACATTCGCGCGCTCGGGGTCGCTTTGCCCTTCGCGATCGCCAATGCAATCTTCGGTGGGACCGCCGAATATGTCGCGCTCTACCTCAAGAATATCGGACACGAGCGCTGGTTCTACATTTACATCAGCGCGCTCGCAGCGATGAGCCTGGTCGCCTACGTCCGGATGCGCGAGACGCGGACGAATAGCCTGATCGAGGAAGACTGAGGGAAGGAAGCCAGCCGGGGAAGGGCTTATGGGAGGTGGGGTTGCCTTCCACCGGCCGACTCATGAGGTCGCCGAAGCGGCCTGTGGATAAGAGCATATCACGAGTCGCGCGGGACTCCAGCCCCTTTCCACTGGTGTCCGCTTTTCCCGCTTACGCGCTGTAATACATGTCGAATTCGACCGGGCTCGGGGTGGTTTCCCAGCGCATGACCTCTTCCCACTTGAGTTCGATGTACGCCTCGATCTGGTCGCGGGTGAAGACATCGCCCTTGAGCAGGAAGTCCATGTCGTTCGAGAGCGACACCAGCGCCTCGCGCAGGCTTCCGCACACCGTGGGCACGTTGACCAGCTCGGCCGGCGGCAGGTCGTAGAGGTTCTTGTCCATCGGATCGCCGGGATGGATACGGTTCTGAATGCCGTCGAGCCCGGCCATCAGCAGCGCCGAATAAGCGAGATAGGGATTGGCCATGGCGTCGGGGAAACGGAACTCGACGCGCTTGGCCTTCTCGCCCGCGCCATAGGGAATGCGGCACGAGGCCGAGCGATTGCGGCTTGAGTAAGCGAGCAGCACCGGCGCCTCGAAACCCGGGACCAGGCGCTTGTAGCTGTTGGTGGTCGGGTTGGTGAACGCGTTCAAGGCACGGGCGTGCTTGATCACCCCGCCGATGAAATAGAGCGCCATGTCGGAAAGGCCGGCATAGCCATTGCCCGCGAAGAGAGGCTTATCCTTCGACCAGATCGACATGTGGGTGTGCATGCCGCTGCCATTATCCTGCGCGATTGGCTTGGGCATGAAGGTCGCGGTCTTGCCGTAAGCGTGGGCGACCATGTGCACGACATATTTATAGACCTGCATCCGGTCCGCGGTCTCGGTGAGCCCGCCATAAGTCAGGCCGAGTTCGTGCTGCGCCGCGGCGACCTCGTGGTGGTGCTTGTCCATCGGCAGGCCCATTTCGAGCATCGTCGCGACCATCTCGGCGCGGATGTCCTGGGCGCTGTCGACCGGGGCGACGGGGAAATAGCCGCCCTTGGCGCGCGGCCGGTGGGCGAGGTTGCCGCCGTCATATTCGCGCATCGTGTTGGTCGGCAGCTCGATGTCGTCGATCTTGAAGCCGCTGGCGTTATAGCCGTCCTCGAAGCGGACATCGTCGAACATGAAGAATTCGGCTTCGGGCCCGACAAAAACGGTCTCGCCGACGCCGCTGGCCTTGAGATAGGCTTCGGCGCGGGTCGCGGTCGAGCGCGGGTCGCGGCCGTAAAGTTCGCCCGTCGCGGGTTCGACGATGTTGCACACGAGGACCATCATCGGGGTCGCCGAGAAAGGATCGATATAGACCGCGCCGAGGTCGGGCTTCAGGATCATGTCGCTCTCGTTGATCGCCTTCCACCCGGCGATTGACGATCCGTCGAACATGAAGCCGTCGGTCAGATTATCCTCGTCGATCACGCCCGAGGCCATGGTCAGATGTTGCCATTTGCCCTTGGGATCGGTGAAGCGGAGGTCGACCCACTCGATTTCCTCGTCCTTGATC
>JANNDN010000339.1:0-2785 GCA_031387795.1 Sphingomonas sp. | reverse complement strand
CCTCGCGCCGGTGATCTCGAAGATCTTCTTTTCCGGGCTCGACCCCACCCCGGCGCTGATCGCCGCGCTTGCTCTGTTCGCGGTCGGCTTCGCCTTTCGGCCGATTGGCGCCTTGATCTTCGGCGCGGTCGGCGACCGCATGGGGCGCAAGGGCGCGTTCCTCATCACCGTTTCGCTGATGGGCGCGTCGACCTTTCTCATCGGACTTCTGCCGACCTACGCATCCGCGGGCATTCTCGCGCCGATCCTGCTCATCATCCTGCGTATCGCGCAGGGCATTGCGCTCGGCGGCGAATATGGCGGGGCGGCGATCTACGTCGCCGAGCATTCGCCCGACCACAAGCGCGGCGCCGCCACGGGGTGGATTCAGTCCTCGGCCAGCTTCGGGCTGCTCGCCGCCTTGCTCGCGATCGTCGCCACCCGCACCTGGCTCGGTGAGGAAGCTTTCGCCGACTGGGGCTGGCGGATCCCGTTCCTCGCTTCGTCCATCCTCCTCGCCATCTCGATCTGGATGCGCGCCAAATTGTCCGAGAGCCCCGCGTTCCAGAAACTGAAGGACGATGGCGAAGTCTGCAAACAGCCGCTGCGCGAGGCGTTCACTCGGAAGGAAAGCCTCAAGCAGGTCATGATCGCCTTTTTCGGCATCATGTGCGCGCAAGGGGCGGTGTGGTATTTCACCTTCTTCTATCTGCAGGTGTTCCTGGAACGCTCGCTCGGCCTGCCCGGCACGACCAAGGATCTGCTGCTGATCGTGATGACGTTGGTCAGCGCGCCGCTCTATGTCTTCTTCGGCTGGCTTAGCGACCGCGTCGGGCGCAAGCCGGTGATGGTCGGCGGGATGGTGCTCGCGCTCGCGCTGTATTTCCCCGGCTCGCACCTCATCGCTTCGGCGGTGAACCCGGCGCTGGTCGCGGCGCAGGAGCACACCCCGGTGGTCGTCGAGACCGACCCCGCCACCTGTTCGGCGCAGTTCGACCCGACCGGCACCGCCAAATTCACGAGCGCCTGCGACATCGCCAAGAGCGCGCTCATCACCCGCGGCATCAGCTACACCGAGCGCGCATCCGCGGACGGCGCGACGCGGGTGGTGGCGGGAAGCCAATCGACCGCGATTGCAAGCGGCGACGGACTCGATTCATCCGCGCTCAAGACCGCCAAGGCCGGTGCGGCGACCGCGATCGGGGCGACGCTCGAACGTGCGGGCTTCCCGACCAGCGCAAGGCCCGGGCACGTCAATTTCCCGCTGCTGCTCGCGGTCCTGATCGGCTTCGTCGTCGCCGCGACCGCGGTCTATGGCCCGCAGGCCGCGGCGCTGGTCGAAATGTTCCCGACCCGCATCCGCTATACCGCGATGAGCCTGCCTTATCATGTCGGCACCGGCTGGGTCGGCGGGTTCCTGCCCGTCACCAGCTTCGCGATCGTGGCGATGACCGGCAATATCTACAGCGGGCTGTGGTACGCGGTCATCTTCACCGCCATCTCGCTGGTCGTCTCGCTGCTGTTCCTCAAGGAAACCGCGGGCAAGCCGCTCTCAGATTGTTGATGCGGAACCCAAAAAGCCGTTCGTCCTGAGTAGGGACTGAGCGACCCCGGGCTTGACCCGGGGGAGACGAAGGCCCGTATCGAAGGATCCTTCGATACGCTGCTGACGCAGCTACTCAGGACGAACTGACCTGGTGACGTTTTCTAAGCGCACCAATGAATGTCGATCGGCTGCTCGGCCTCGGCCAGCACGCGGCCGATCGGCAGCCGCGACGACTGGCCGTCGGCGATGGCCCCCTCGAGCATGTCGCGCTTGGCCTGGCCGGTGATGGTGATCAGCACGGTGCGCGCGCCAAGGATCGCCGAGCGGGTCAAGGTCACCCGCGCGACCGGTGCGTCGGCAGGCAACGGATCGGGCATGACCCCGACCGCATGGCGGCCCTTCGGTGCATTAAGCGCATCGTCGAGGTCGGGGCCTGCGAAAATCGAGGCGGTATGGCCGTCCAATCCGACACCGAGCCACGCCAAATCGAGCGGAAACTTGAGCTCGGACAGCTTGGCGTTGGCGGCATTGCCGGCGAGCCGATAGTCGGCGATCTCGCTGGTGATCGGGAACACCCGGGCGCCGCGCGCGAGGAAGACCTGGGCGATGGCGCGGACGTTCGATTGCTCGTCCGACAGCGGCACCAGCCGGTCGTCGGTCGGGACGATCGTCACCCGCTTCCAATTGAGGTCCGCCGCCGCCAGCGCCTTGTACACCGGCAATGGCGTGGTGCCGCCGGGGATCGCGATCAGCGCTTCGCCGCGGGCGTCGATGGCGCTGTCGATGATGAAGCCGATGTCGCCGGCGACCGCGGCCGCCATCTCGCCCTGCGACTCATAGTCCCACCACTCAACCTCGATCATTCGCCGCTCCTGTTGATTGCCGCGCCCGCCCTAGAGGAGTGGGAAAGCCTTTGGAAAGCCTTTGAACGGCGGCCCAGCGTGAAGCTAGCGCGGCGGTTGCTGCCCATAGGCCGCCCAGTCGGCGACGGGCCGCCCCTGGCGGTCGAGGCCGGGGCGGAAGCGCAGCCGGCGGGCGGCGAGCGCGCAGAAATTGGCGTCGATCGCGGGCACTCCCGTGCCGCGGTCGATGACACAAGCAAGAATGGCGCCATTGGGGGCGATCCGGAAGCGCGCGAACAACGGCCTCCCGCGCGGCCACTGACGGAGCAGCTCCTGCGGAAAGTCGCGTCCTCCGAGCGGCGGCGAAACCAGGCGCGTGCGCATGACCGCGCCGCCCCCGCCGCCCCCGCCCGGACCA
>JANNDN010000261.1:0-1664 GCA_031387795.1 Sphingomonas sp. | reverse complement strand
GACGCTGCAGAGCTATTCTACGAAGTTGTTTTTCGGTGATGCCGTCGCCGGGGTTACGGTGGCGATGGTGGCTCTGCCGCTAAGCATCGCGATCGCAATCGCGTCCGGGGCGCGGCCAGCCGCCGGTCTCGTCACCGCCGTGATTGGCGGCCTCCTAGTCTCGGCCTTGGGTGGCAGCCGTGTTCAGATCGGCGGACCGACCGGTGCTTTCATCGTGGTCGTCTATGGCGTGATCCAGCAGTTCGGATTCAACGGCCTGCTGCTCGCTACTCTCATGGCTGGCATCATATTGGTTATCGGGGGCTTGCTCAAAGCGGGTCGATTGATCGCCTTGATACCGGAAGCGGTCATCGAGGGATTCACCATCGGGATCGCGGTGATTATCGCGGTGAGCCAGCTGAAGGATTTGCTCGGTGAAACAGTCGCCGAGATGCCTGCCGAACTCATCCACATACTGCCTGCCCTGTGGACCGCGCGCGCATCGGTCAATCTCTCCGCGCTTGCGATTGGTCTGAGTGCCATCGTGCTTATTGTGGTCCTCAATCGGATCGCCGTGCGGCTGCCTGGTTCGATCATTGCCATCGCGATCGGTTCGGCGGCGGTGGCGTTTCTCGCGCTCCCGGTGGAAACTCTGCACTCGCGCTTTGGAAGCCTTCCCAACGGCCTGCCGTGGATCTCCTTACCGCCGATCAGCCTGGAGAGGATAAGCCAGCTTCTGCCTTCGGCGTTCGTGATCGCATTTCTGGCCGGGGTTGAATCGCTATTGTCGGCACTGGTTGCGGATCGGATGATCGGCGGAGCGCATCGTTCCAACGCCGAGCTACTTGCTCAGGGTGCCGCAAACATTGCCTCACCTCTGTTCGGCGGACTGCCGGCAACCGGCGCGATAGCAAGAACTGCGACCAATGTTCGAGCCGGCGGACGCACTCCGGTCGCCGGTATCGTCCACGCTATCGTGATATTGCTCGTTATGGTGGCCGCTGCGCCGCTTGCGGGGTATCTCGCAATGCCCGCGCTGGCTGGACTCTTGATTGTCACCGCGTGGGTAATGAGTGAGCCTCACAGATGGCCCGAGCGCCTGCGAGCGCTCCCCGGCGACAGATTCCTTCTGTTCCTGACATTCGGTCTCACGGTCTTGAGCAGCTTGACCGTGGCCATCGCGGTCGGGACCGCCGCTGGCTTGGCTCTGCGCCTGATCCGGCGGGATACGCCGCCCGCTGATTGGTCCCCTCCCAAAAGGTGAGACTAATGTCAGCTTTCCACTTGTTCCGACCGCAATCGACCCAAAGCAGTCATTAGAGGTCGACACCGATTGGCTTGTATCTGGCGTCTGGCTCGCAACCCGCTCAAACGCCCGCCCGACCCAGTGTCCTCACTTCCGCCGCGACGTCGCGCGCACCTGCGCCACCACCCGGGCGATGGCGTCGACGACCAGCTGCGGCTGCTCGACGTGGACGTAGTGGCCCGAGTTGGTCACGGTCACGTGCTCGGCGCCGGGAAACCGCTTGGCGAGGTCGTCCTGTGCTGCGAGCTGGGCCGACCAAAGCGCGTCCGCGAACGCCTGCGTGACGAACGGCGGGAGCTGCCCGGTTGCGATGTCCGCGGCGGAGATCACCTTGCGGTCGGCGGTGAGGACGACGACCGGCACCGCGGGGCTCGACGTG
>JANNDN010000253.1:0-11797 GCA_031387795.1 Sphingomonas sp. | reverse complement strand
CGACGTCGACCTCGTCGTCCAGATGGGCGCGCCCAAAGGATCGTCGCGCCTGCTGCAGCGGATCGGCCGCGCCAACCACCGCCTCGACGAGCCGTCGAAGGGCATGATCGTGCCGGGCAACCGCTTCGAATATCTCGAGGCGCGCGCTGCCCTCGACGCGGTCGACGCACGCGAGCTCGACCCTGAAACCTTCCGTCCGGGAACGCTCGACGTGCTCGCCCAGCATATTCTCGGAATGGCCTGCGCCGGGCCGTTCGAGGAGGCCGAGCTGCTCGCCGAGGTCCGTTCGGCGGCGCCGTTCGCGGGGCTCACCGATACCGTCTGGGCCCGTGTTCTCGATTACATCTCGACCGGCGGCTATTCGCTGCGCGCCTACGACAAGTTCAAGCGGCTGGTCGAATATGAGCCAGGCCGGTGGCGCATCACCCGCCCCGCCGTCGCCGCCCTGCACCGCATGAACGCGGGCGTCATCGTCGACCAGCCGATGATGGACGTGCGCTTTCTCAACGGGCGCATGCTGGGGCGAGTCGAGGAGGGTTTCGGCTCAACGCTTAGCATCGGCGACCACATCTTCTTCGCCGGCCTCAGCCTCGAAGTCACCCGCTTCAAGGACAGCGACATCGTCGTCCGCGCCTCGTCGAAACAGGCGCGGCTAGTGACGTACGGTGGGCAGCGGATGAGCATGAGCACCCACCTCGCCGAGCGGGTCCGCGCGTTTCTCGCCGACGACCGCGAATGGCACCGCTTCCCCGATGACGTGCGCGAATGGCTCGAGGTTCAGGCGCGGCGCTCGATCCTGCCCCGGCCGGATCAGCTGCTGGTCGAGACCTTCCCCCACGAAGGCCGCCATTTTATGTGCATTTACAGTTTCGAGGGGTGGAACGCGCACCAGTCGCTGGGGATGCTCATCACCCGGCGGATGGAGACCGCGGGCCTCAAGCCAATGGGCTTCGTCGCCAATGATTATGCGCTCGCGGTCTACAGCCTCGAACCGGTCGCCGACCCGCGACCCTTATTCTCGCCCGACATCCTCGAACAGGAGTTCGTCGAGTGGGTCGAGCAGTCGCATCTTTTGAAGCGCGCGTTTCGCGAAGTGGCGGTGATCGGTGGGCTGGTCGAACGCCAGCATCCGGGCAAGCGCAAGAGCGGGCGCCAGGTCAGCTTCTCGACCGACCTGATCTACGACGTGCTGCGCAAATATGAGCCCGAGCACCTCCTGCTCAAGGCCGCATGGGACGATGCGCGGGGGCGGATGACCGAGCTTGGGCGATTGGCGCGGCTGGTCGACCGCGCCGCGGCGACCATGGTCCACGTCGCGGCCGCCCGCGTCACCCCGCTCGCGATTCCCCTGATGGTCGTCATTGGCCGCGAAGCGTTGCCTCCCGGTGCCAGCGCCGACGAATCGTTGCTTAAGATGGCCGAGGACGCGCTCGCCGCGGAGGCGATGGTACTCGACTAGCGGGCCGCGGCTCCCAGCCGCGCCACTTCGTAGAGGAAGTCGGCATAGAGCCGTGCCTGCTCGGCGAAGCCCGCGACCTTGGGGTTGCTGCTGTCGACGATGAACCATTCGTTGGGGGCGTGGGCACCGCCGCCGCGCCCGGCGCCGAACTGCCCCGCGGGAAGCTTGAGCGGCGCGCCGGTGAACATCACCCCGGGCCAGCTGCCGGCATTGCGCGCCGCCAGCGTGGTCTCGATCCCGGCGTTCTTGAGCGTCGCCTGTCCGGCGCGGATCAACACGCTGTCCTCCGCCGTCTCGGTCGGGCTGTAGCCGCCCGAAACGACGACCTCGATATCGCCATAACCGCGTTTGGCGAGGTGCGCCTTCAGCTTGGTCACTGCCTCGTCGTAGGTCATGTCGGGGACCAGCCGCAGGTCGAGCTTGGCCTCGGCGCGGCCAGGCAGAACGGTCTTGCCGCCGGGACCGGTATAGCCGGCGACTAGGCCTTCGATGTTGACCGTCGGGCGCGCCGCGAGTCGCAGCGCGCTGGTCAGATAATCCTCGTCCTTGGCCCAAACCTTGATGCCGAGCGAGGCTTTGTCGTCGGCCTCGTTGCCCGCCGCCGTATCCTCGGCGATGATCTGCTTCTGCCGCTCGGTCAGCGGTTTCACATTTTCGAAATAACCGTCGATCGCGGGGGTGAAACCATCCTCGGCGACGAGGGTGTTGAGCGCCTTGACCAGCCGCCAGGTGGGACTGTCGACGCTCGCCATCAGGCTCGAGTGAACGTCTTTGCTCGGCCCGCGGCCCCATTTCTCGCCGCTCGAGATCAATTGCACCTCGATCACGCCCTTGGCGCCGAGGCTGAGCCCGACCGCGCCGGTGCTGCTCTGTCCCGCGCTCGGAATGAAGATTCCCGCGGATTTGCTCAGCGCGGCCTGGACCTCGGGATTGGCGAGCGCCTGCGGGAAATTGGGCGAGCCGATTTCCTCCTCGCCCTCGGCGACCAGGACGAGATTGACGGGTAGCTTGACTCCGGCGGTCTTGAACGCGCGGACGGCGGCGAGGAAGGCGGTTTCCGGCCCTTTCTGGTTGACCGCGCCGCGGCCGACGATCGCCTTGCCCTCACCCGGCCGGTCGACCAACCGCGCCTCAAGCGGGGGCGAGGTCCACTCGGCCGGGTCGTAATGCTTGACGTCGTACATGAAGTAGATGCCGAGCGTGACCGGAGCGCCGGCGTCGAGCGTCGCGAACACCGCGGGCACGCCCTTGGTCTCGATCACCTTCGCTTGGCTGAAGCCCGCGTCGAGCGCGAGTCGGCGCATAAAGTCCGCTCCCTCGGCGTGGTTGATTCCCATGTTGGCGATGGTCGGGAGCGCGATCCATTGCTGAAGTCGCTCCACCGCGGGCTTTTCATCGGCGCGGATCGCCCCGACCACCGGCTCGGGCGCGCGCGCAGGGGCGGAAGCGGAAATGCAGATGAGCGCGGCGGAGGCCGCGAGCCTGGCGATCGAACGCATGGTGTCCCCCTTATCGAATGTGCGGCGGATCGTGCCTCGCCCGAGTGGCTCCGTCCAGTGGGCAATCGACAAAGCTTGGCGCCTGCCACACTATCGCGCGATGCGTATCCTGTTCCTGCTTCCGCTGTTCCTGACATCGGGCTGCATCGTCGGCACGATTGCCGAGACCGCGGTCGATATTGCGGTGCTGCCGGTCAAGGCGGTTGCGGCCGGGGTCGATGCCGTCACCATCAGCCAGTCCGAGGCCGACGAGAAACGCGGGCGCGAGCTGCGCAAGTCTGACGAAGCGCGGGCCCGCGAGGAGCGCCGGATGCTCGACCGCTGCCGCAAAGGCCGCGCCTTGCCCGACGACCGCTGCCCGCCGCGACGCTGACATGCGCTATTTTCTCGACACCGAATATGACGGCTGGGGCGGCGCGCTGATCAGCCTCGCTCTGGTCGCCGAATCCGACGAGGAACTCTATCTCGTCCTCGACTACCAGCCGAGCGATCCGTGGGTCGAGCGACACGTCATGCCCTTCCTCGATATGGTGCCGGAGGCGCTCCAGACCCCGCGTCTGACCCGCGCCGCCGCAGCCGAGGCTTTGGCTTTCTTCCTTGGCGGTGACCCCGACCCGCTGATCGTCGCCGACTGGCCCGAGGACATTGCTCAATTCTCGATGCTGCTGGTGACCGGTCCCGGGATGATGGTCGCGCTGCCGTCGCTGCGCTTTCAGCTGGTTGCGATGACCGGGTTCAGCACCGCCGCCAACAGTACTGTCCCGCACAACGCGCTCCACGACGCGCGCGCTCTGCGCGACTACTGGAAGTCGCGCGGCTAGGCGCGGTCGGCCGCCCGCAGAGCCGCGGGATTGTCGCGATCGATCCAGGTGAGTTCGTCGAGATCGAGCGGGCGACCGTCGTGCGACTGGACCCGGATGCGCCGGATCGGCTTGCGGTCCAGGCGGTCGCACAGCGCCACCGTGACCTCGCCATTGCCCCATTCGGCGCCCCATTGGCGAAGCGCGACCACCACCGGGAGCAGCGCCTCGCCCTTCGGGGTCAGCGCGTAAATGAAGCGCCGCCGGTCGGCCGGGTCGTTGGAACGCTCGAGGATCTCGCCCGCGACCAGCCGCGCCAGCCGATCGCTCAAGATGTTGCGCGCGATCCCCAGCCCGCCCTGAAATTCCTCGAAATGCTGGAGGCCGTTGAACGCCCCGCGCAGGATCAGGAAGGCCCATTTCTCGCCGATCAGCTCGACCGCGGCGGGGATCGGGCACGACAGCGCCGCTTCGCGGAACGAATCGAGGTTGGAGGTCAATGTATCGCCCGGCATCGGCGCGCTCTTTCTCTTGGTCGCGCCAATCAAAGCACAAGAACGGGCCGAAAAACAGTTGCCATTTGGGACCGTCCCCGACTCGGCGGCCTCCTCCGCGGCTATTTCGCGCTTGCACAATATGGCGCCTGACCGTCATCTAGGGCCGTGCTGCGCCAGTATGAACTCGTTGAAAAAGTTCGATCCTACGATCCCGACGCGGACGAAGGGCTGATCAACCGCGCCTACGTCTTCTCGATGAAGGCGCACGGAACCCAGAAGCGCGCCTCCGGCGACCCCTATTTCAGCCATCCGATCGAGGTCGCGGGGATCCTCACCGATTTGAAGCTCGACGACCAGACGATCGTCACCGCCATCCTCCACGATACGATCGAGGACACGCTCGCCACCCCCGAAGAGATTTTGAAACACTTCGGCAAGGACATCGCCCGCCTGGTCGACGGGGTGACCAAGCTGAGCAAGATCGAGGCCCAGTCGGAGAATGAGCGCGCCGCCGAGAATCTGCGCAAGTTCCTGCTCGCTCTGTCCGACGACATCCGGGTGCTACTGGTGAAGCTCGCCGACCGGCTCCACAACATGCGCACGCTCCATCACATTCCGGCGGAGGACAAGCGCCGCCGGATCGCGCGGGAGACGATGGATATCTACGCCCCGCTGGCCGAGCGGATCGGCATGTACGAGATGATGAACGAGATGCAGACGCTCGCCTTCAAGGAGCTCGAGCCCGACGCCTTCGCCTCGATCACCCGCCGCCTTCAGCAGCTCGAGGAGAAAGGCGGCGATCTGGTCAGCCGAATCGGCCTCGGCCTCCAGCTCTACCTCGCCGACAACGGGCTCGAGGCCGAGGTGATCGGTCGCCAGAAGCATCCTTTTTCGATCTGGAAGAAGATGGCCGAGCGGCACATCAGCTTCGAGCAATTGTCCGATGTCATGGCGTTCCGGATCATCGTCGACGACATCGCCGGCTGCTACCGCGCGCTCGGCCTCATTCACCAGCGCTGGCCGATGGTCCCCGGCCGCTTCAAGGATTATATCTCGACCCCCAAGCGCAACGGCTATCAGTCGCTGCACACCTCGGTCATCCACGATTCCAAGATGCGAATCGAAATCCAGATCCGCGACCGCGCGATGCACGATCGCGGCGAGCGCGGTCTCGCCGCGCACTGGGCCTATAAGGAGGGCAAACCCAAGGCCGACATCCACGTCCCCTGGGTCGATGATCTGATGGAAATCCTCGAGCATGCCGAAAGCCCCGAGGAGCTGCTCGAGCATACGCGGATGGCGATGTACCAGGACCGCATCTTCGCCTTCACCCCCAAGGGCGAGCTGATCCAGCTACCCAAGGGCGCGACCCCGGTCGATTTCGCTTATGCGGTCCACACCGACCTTGGCGACCGCACCGTCGGCGCGAAGATCAACGGCCGCGTGGTGCCGCTTCGGACGATCCTCGAAAACGGCGACCAGGTGGAAATCCTCGCCTCCGAAGCCCAGCACCCGCAACCAAGCTGGCTGCGCTTCGTCGCCACCGGCAAGGCCCGCGCCGGCATCCGCCGCTTCGTCCGCCACAAGGAGCGGGAGGAGACGATCGAGCTCGGCGCCAAAATCTACGAGGAGATCGTCCAGCGATTGCCGGCCGAGCTCAGCGGCGAGGCGCTCAAGCGCGCGCTCAAGAAGCTCAAGATCGAAAATCGCGACGAATTGATGGTCGCGATCGCGCGCAAGCGGGTCGGCGACGAAGCCGTGATGGAGGCGCTGATGCCAGGCTCGGGGGGAGGCGATGTCGCCCCGCTCCCGCTCGGCCAGCGCAAGGCGATCTCGATCAAGGGCCTGACCGCTGGCGTCGCTTATCACCTTGCCGCCTGCTGCCACCCGATCCCCGGCGACCGCATCGTCGGGCTGCGCCGCGAGGACGAGGAGATCGAGGTTCACGTCATCGGCTGCGACACGCTGGCGAGCGGGATCGACGCCGACTGGCTCGACCTGGCCTGGGGCGAAGGGTCGGACGGAGGCGCGGCGCGGATCGTGGTCATCCTGCGCGATATCCCCGGAGCACTCGGCACGATGTCGGGGATCCTGGGCGCCAAGCACGCCAACATCATCAATCTCGCGCTGGTCCACCGCGACGGCAGCTTCCAGACCTTTCACCTCGACATCGAGGTCCACGACCTCGCCCACCTCCACGCGATCATCGCCGCGCTGCGCGATGCCGATCCGGTCTCTAGCGTGGAGCGGGCTTGAGCTTCCGCTGTTCGCGCGATTGCGCGTCGCCGCCAGCAAGCACCGCGAGACGGACGAGGTCGGAGGCCGACGCGGTCATGGGCGCGATCTGGACTGGCGCGGACAGTCCCAGCAGATAGGGTCCGAGCACGCTCTCACCGCCCAGTGCGCGCAACAATTTGGTCGAAAGACTGGCCGACTGCAGTCCCGGCATGACCAATATATTGGCGGGGCCGGAGAGCCGCGTGAACGGATAATAGCGCTTCTGCATGTCGTAATTGAGCGCGACGTCGGGGGCCATTTCGCCCTCGAACTCGAAATCGGTGTGGAAGCTTTCGAGCAGTTTCACCGCATCGCGGAGCTCCTCGATATGCATTCCGGGCGGGTTGCCGAAAGTCGTGTAGCTAATGAACGCGACCCTGGGCTCGAGCCCCATCCGGCGCGCGAACGACGACGAACGCAGCGCGATCGCCGCAAATTGCTCGGCGTCGGGGCGCTCGGTCACCGCGGTGTCGGCGATCAGCACCGTGTGCGAGCGGCCGACCACGACATTGACCCCGAACGGCGTGACTCCGGCTTCGTCGTCGATCACCGTCCGCACCTGCTTCAGCGACTGGCTGAACGGGCGCGTCGTGCCGGTGATCATCGCGTCCGCTTCGCCCAACGCAAGCATTGCCGCGGCGAAATAATTGCGGTCCTGGTTGACCATCCGCTCGATCTCGCGGCGGAGGAAGCCGTGGCGCTGATGCTTGGCGTAAATATAATCGATGGCGCGCCCCACCAGCGGCGAGTTGCGGCTGTTCAGCACCTCGTAGCTGGCGGCATCGTCGACCCCCATGGCGGTCAGCCGGTCGTGCACATCCTCGCGGCCGACCAGCACCGGGGTGCCATAGCCGCCTTCCTTGAAGGCGATAGCGGCGAGCAGGACGTTTTCCTCGTCCCCTTCCGCGAACAATACCCGGCGGGGATTTTCGCGCGCGACGTCATAGGCCGCGCTCATCACCGCGGTGGTCGGGTTGAGCCGGCCGCGCAGTTCCTGACGATAAGCGTCGAGGTCCTCGATCGGCTTTTGCGCGACCCCGGTGCGCATCGCCGCCTCTGCGACCGCGGAGGCGACGATCTCCATCAGCCGCGGGTCGAACGGCGCGGGGATGATATAGTCGCGCCCGAAGCTGTGGACCTTGCCGCCATAGGCCGCAGCGACTTCTTCGGGCACCGGCTCGCGCGCCAATGTGGCCAGCGCCTCGGCGGCGGCGATCTTCATCTCGTCGTTGATCGCGGTTGCCCGAACATCGAGCGCGCCGCGGAAGATGAAGGGGAAGCCGAGCACATTGTTGACCTGGTTGGGATAGTCCGAACGGCCGGTGGCGATGATCGCGTCGGCCCGCGCCTCGCGCGCCAGCGGCGGGGAGATCTCCGGATCGGGATTGGCCATGGCGAAGATGATCGGGTCCTTGGCCATCGAGCGCACCATGTCCTGGGTGACCATGTCGGCGGCGCTCAGGCCCAGAAACACGTCGGCGCCGTCGATCGCTTCGGCCAGCGTACGCTTGTCGGTCTCCACCGCTTGACCCGATTTCCACTGGTCGAGGTCGGTGCGGCCCTTGTGGATGACGCCCTTGCGGTCACACATGATGACGTTGTCCGATTGGACCCCCATGCGCTTGATCAGCTCGGTGCAGGCAATCGCCGCGGCGCCCGCGCCATTGACCGCCACCTTGATGTCCTTGAGCTTGCGGCCGGTCAGGAAACAGGCGTTGATCAGGCCCGCCGCGGTGATGATCGCGGTGCCGTGCTGGTCATCGTGAAAGACCGGAATATTCATCCGTTCCTTGAGCGTCTGCTCGATCACGAAACAGTCGGGCGCGGCGATGTCCTCGAGGTTGATCCCGCCGAAGCTCGGCTCGAGCAGTTCGACGCATTCGATGAAGCGCTGGCAATCCTCGGTCGCGACCTCGATGTCGATCGCGTCGACGTCGGCGAAGCGCTTGAACAGCACCGCTTTGCCTTCCATCACCGGCTTCGACGCGAGCGCGCCCAGATTACCCATGCCGAGGATCGCGGTGCCGTTGGAAATCACCGCGACGAGATTGCCCTTGGCAGTCAATTCGTAGGCGCGGCCGGGGTCGTCGGCGATCGCCTGCACCGGGACCGCCACCCCGGGCGAATAAGCGAGGCTGAGATCGCGCTGGGTCGCCATCGGCTTGGTGGCGACGATTTCGATTTTGCCGGGACGCCCGCGCGAGTGAAAGTCGAGCGCTTCCTCGCGCGAAATCTTGATGTTGCTGTCTTCCATGGGTCGGGGCCTTAGTCCATTTCGTCACCCCCGCAAAAGCGGGGGCCCGGCGCGGCAAAAAGAATCTGGGTTCCCGCTTTCGCGAGAATGACGAATGCGGGTAACGCTTGTGCCATGGCCCGTGCCGACGCCCAGACCCCGATGATGGCGCAATATCGCCGCCTCAAGGACGAGGCCGGGGACGCCTTGCTGTTCTACCGCATGGGCGATTTCTTCGAACTGTTCTTCGACGACGCCAAGGCCGCCGCGGCCACGCTCGACATCGCGCTGACAAAACGCGGCGCGGACCTGGGCGAGCCGATCCCGATGTGCGGCGTTCCGGTCCATGCCGCCGAATCCTACCTCGCCCGGCTGATCAAGGCCGGGCACCGCGTAGCCATCGCCGAGCAGATCGAATCGCCCGCCGAGGCTCGCAAAGCGCGCGGCTCGAAGGCGCTCGTCGACCGCGCCATCGTCCGCCTCGTCACTCCGGGCACTTTGACCGAGGACGCGCTGCTCGAATCGGCGTCGGCCAATTGGCTTGCGGCGATCGGGCGGGCGGGCGAGGAAATGGCGATAGCCGCGGCCGACATTTCGACCGGACGGTTCGAGTTGATCGCTTGCGGTCCTGGTGACCTCGCCGCCGAAATCGCGCGGATCCAGCCCGCCGAGCTGATCGCCGCCGACCCGGTTTCGGGGATATCGACGACCGCCGGCAAGGGCGGGTTCGATAGCGTTGCTGGCGAGCGCGCGCTCAAAGGCCGGTTCGGGCTGGCGACGCTCGATGGCCTAGGGTCGCCATCGCGGGCCGAGCTTGCCGCGGCTGGCGGACTTCTCGCCTATCTCGACGCCACCCAGCGCTCGTCGGGCACCTTGCTCGATGCACCGCGAAGGATCGCGCGATCGGCGCACATGGCAATCGATTCGGCGACCCGCGAAAGCCTCGAGCTAACCCGCTCGGTGATGGGCGGCACCGCGGGCAGCCTGCTTGGCGAGATCGATCGCTGCCACAGCGCGGCGGGCCGCCGCTTGCTGTGCGAAGACCTCGCCGCGCCGTTGCTCGACCGTTCTGCGATCGAAGCCCGATTGGGCGCAGTCGACTGGCTCGCCGCCGACGCCATCCGCCGCGAGCGCATCCGCGCGCGATTGAAGGCGATGCCCGACATCGCCCGAGCGCTCGGGCGCCTCGCCGCCGGTCGCGGCAGCCCGCGCGATCTCGCTTTGCTCCGCGACGGGCTCGCCGAAGCCGCGGCGCTCAAGGACGAGATCGAGCGCGAGGCTGACCTGCCGCCCCTCCTCGCCAACCTCCTCCCCCGGCTTGGCGGACATGGCGCACTGGTTGACCAGTTCACCCGCGCTTTGGTCGAGGCGCCGCCGATCGATGCGAGCAAGGGCGGCTATATCGCCGAGGGCTATGACGCCGCGCTCGACGCTCTGCGCGGCGCCGGTTCGGACGGGCGCAAGGCCATCGCCATGCTCGAAAGCCGTTATCGCGAGGCGACCGGAGTCGCCGCGCTCAAGATCCGCCACAACGCCGTCCTCGGCTATCACGTCGAGGTCGCGGCCCGCCACGCCGATGCGTTGATGGCGCCAGACAGCGGCTTCACCCATCGCCAGACGCTCGCCGGAGTCGTGCGCTTCAATTCGCCCGAGCTTCACGAGGAAGCGGGCCGGGTGGTCGAAGCCAGTGCCCACGCGCTCGCCGCCGAGGCCGCGCACGCCGAGGATCTGACCGCGCTCGCGCTCGCCTCGGCGCCGCGAATCACCGCCACCACCGACGCCGTCGCCCGGATCGACGTCGCCGCGAGCCACGCGGTCCGCGCCGCCGAGGGCGGCTGGTGCCTGCCGCGCCTCACCGACGAGCCGTGCCTCGAAATCGCCGGCGGTCGCCACCCGGTGGTCGAGAGCGCGCTCGCAAGCATCGGCGAGCGCTTCGTCGCCAACGATCTGACGCTCGGCCCCGACGACCTTCTATGGCTGATCAGCGGTCCCAACATGGGCGGCAAGTCGACGTTTCTGCGCCAAACCGCGCTGATCGTGGTGCTCGCCCAGTCGGGCAGCTTCGTCCCCGCCGCCTCCGCCACTATCGGGATCGTCGACCGCTTGTTCAGCCGCGTCGGCGCGTCGGACAATCTTGCGCGCGGGCGCTCGACCTTCATGGTCGAGATGGTCGAGACCGCCGCGATCCTCGCTCAGGCCAGCCCACGCAGCCTCGTCATCCTCGACGAGATCGGGCGCGGCACCTCGACCTATGACGGGCTCGCCATCGCCTGGGCGGTGACCGAGGCGGTTCACGACGAGGTCCAGGCGCGAACCCTCTTCGCGACCCATTATCATGAGCTCAGCCGCCTCGCCGCGAGCCTCGACAAGCTCTCGCTCCACCATGTCCGGGCGCGCGAGTGGAAGGGCGATCTGGTCCTCCTCCACGAAGTCGCCGACGGACCCGCCGATCGCAGCTACGGGATCGCGGTGGCCAAGCTCGCCGGCCTGCCGCCCGCGGTCGTCGCGCGCGCCAAAGCCGTGCTCGCCAAACTCGAGGCGGGCCGCGACGCCACCGGCGGGATCGCCGCCGGGCTCGACGATCTGCCGTTGTTCGCGCGGCCCGTGCCCGAGGCCGCGGCCGATCCGCTCACCGAAGCGATCGCCGCGCTTAGCCCCGATGCGATAAGCCCGCGCGAGGCGCTCGAGGCGCTCTACCGGCTGAAAGCGATGGCTGTGGACCAGGAGCGATGAGCTTCCACGCCATCGACCGCCGCCGCGCCATCGTCGATCGCCGGTCGATCGCCGCGCGGCTCGGCGGCGCGTCTCCCGCAGAAGCCGCGGCGATCCTCGGCGAAGCACTCGCGGAAGGGCGAGCGGAAATCGCGGCCCGCTTCGCGCTGGACCCATCTTCCGGCCGAGCGATCGCCGAAGCGACCGCCTTCCTCCACGACCAGCTGATCCGGATCGCCTTCGACCATGTCGCGGCGGGGGCGGAGATGAAAGGCGTCGCGCTGGTCGGCCTCGGCGGGACCGGGCGCGGCGAGATGGCG
>JANNDN010000331.1:0-3545 GCA_031387795.1 Sphingomonas sp. | reverse complement strand
CGGGCGTTCGCCACGAATTCGCCGGTCCCGATCGCACCCAAGCGGTCATCGGGGTCCAGGGCATCGCGCCCTATTTCTTCGAAATCGACGCCGCCGCCTTCCTTTCAACCAAAGGCGAGCTGACCGCGCGGATCGAGGGCGAACTCGACCAGCGCATCACCCAGCGCCTGATCCTCCAGCCGCGTGCCGAGCTGGCGCTGTCGGCGCAGAACATCCGCGAGCTCGGCGTTGGCGCCGGGATCGACCATCTCTCGCTCGGCCTGCGCCTGCGCTACGAATTCACCCGCGAGTTCGCGCCATATGTCGGCGTCGAGCAGGAGTGGAAGGTCGGCAAAAGCGCCGAGTTCGCCCGCGCCGAGGGCGACAAGGCGAGTAGCACCCGTCTGGTAGTCGGAGTGCGTTTCTGGCTCTAAGTTGGCGGAGACGGAGGGATTCGAACCCTCGGTAGGAGTAATCCCCCTACGGCGGTTTAGCAAACCGCTGGTTTCAGCCACTCACCCACGTCTCCGAGCATCGCAGCGAAGGCGCGCTATAGAGGCGGGGATTTCATCCATCAACCGCCGCCTGTCCCTCACGCCTTGAGCGCGGCGGCGGCCATCTCCGCCTCGCGCTCGAGGTTGCGGGCGAGTTGGGCTTGGCCGGCGAGATATTGGGGCGGCACGCGGATGTCGCGATAGTTGAGCGCGGCGGCGGCCCGCAGCGTCCAGAACGGGTCGACGAGGTGCGGGCGGGCGAGCGCGACGAGGTCGGCGCGGCCCGCGGCGAGGATCGAATTGGCGTGGTCGGGCTCGAAAATATTGCCCACCGCCATCGTCGCCAGCCGAGCCTCGTTGCGGATGCGGTCCGAAAACGGGGTCTGGAACATGCGGCCATAGACCGGCTGCTGCCCGGACCAGGTCTGCCCCGCCGAAACGTCGATGAGGTCGGCGCCGGCGCGGCCGAACGCCTCGCCGATCCGCACCGCTTCCGCGAGCGTGATGCCGTCCTCGCCGGCCCAGTCGGTGGCGGAGATGCGGACCGACATCGGCTTGTGGCCGGGCCAGGCGGCGCGCGTCGCGGCGAACACTTCGAGCGGAAAGCGCAGGCGGTTGTCGAGGCTTCCGCCATACTCGTCCATCCGCTTGTTCTGGAGCGGGGTGAGGAAACCCGAGAGGAGGTAGCCGTGGGCGGCGTGGAGCTCGACCATGTCGAACCCCGCGGCTTCGGCGCGGAGCGTCGCGGCGACGAATTCCTCGCGAACTCTGTCCATGTCGGCGCGGGTCATGGCCCTGGGCGCGGGGTTGGCGGGGGACCAGGCAATTTCGCTCGCGGCCATCACCGGCCAATTGCCCCCGTCGAGCGGGACGTCATTGCCTTCCCAGCCGACGCGGGTCGAGCCCTTGGCGCCCGAATGGCCGAGCTGCATGCAGATTTTTGCGTCGCTTTGATCGTGGACAAAATTGACGATCTTCGTCCACAAAACCGCTTGCGCGTCATTCCACAGGCCGGTGCAGCCGGGGCTGATCCGCCCCTCGGGCGAGACGCAGGTCATTTCGGTGAACAGCAGCCCCGCGCCGCCGATCGCGCGCTCGCCATAATGGACGAAGTGGAAGTCGCCCGGCAGCCCGTCGACCGCCGAATACATCGCCATCGGCGAGACCACGATGCGGTTGGTGAGGGTCATTTCGCGCAGCTTGAGCGGGGCGAACATCGGCGCCGCGGATTTGCCCGGCACGCCCGCTTTCTCCCAGAACCAGCACTCGACCGTCTCGAGCCAGTCGCGATCGCGCAGGCGCAAATTCTCGTGGCTGATCCGCTGGCTTCTGGTGAGCAGGGAATAAGCGAATTGCAGCGGCTCGAAATGGAGATAGCGCCCCAGCGTCTCGAACCATTCGGTCGAGTTGCGCGCGCTGTTCTGGAGTTTCAAAACCTCGAGATTGCGCTCCGCCTGATATTCTTCGAGCGCGGCTTCCAGAGAGAGAACCCCTCCACCATCCTGCGGATGGTTCCCCTCCCCAGCAAATCCTGGGGAGGATTTAATGCGGTTGAGCACTTCCGCCAATTTGATCGCGTCCTCGAGCGCGAGCTTGGTGCCCGAGCCGATCGAGAAATGGGCGGTGTGCGCGGCGTCGCCCAATAGGATGACGTTGCCGCTCGACCAGCGGTCGCACTTGATGCGGCGGAAATTGAGCCACGCCGCCGAGCCGCGAAGATGCGTGGAGTTGGACAGCAAAGGCTGACCGTCGAGATATTTGGCGAAGATCGTCTCGCACAAAGAGATCGCCTCGGCCTGGTCCACGCGATCGAAACCGAGCCCGCGCCAGGTCGCTTCCGAACATTCGACGATGAAGGTCGAGCAATCCTCGGCGAAGCGATAGGCGTGGGCCCAGATCCACCCCGCTTCGGTTTCCTCGAACGCAAAGGTGAAAGCTTCGAACACCTTTGGCGTGCCGAGCCAGACGAATTTGTTGGCGCGGACGTCGATGTCGACCGCGAACGCCTCCGGGTCGGCATCGCGGAAGCGCGAATTGGCGCCGTCGCTGGCGATGACCAAATCGTAGTCGCGCCACTTGGGGTCGGCGGGGTCGCACTCCTGCTCGAAGTGCAACACCACGCCGAGTTCGCGCGCGCGCTCGACCAGGATTTCGAGCAGGCGCTTGCGGCCGATGCCGATGAAGCCATGGCCCGACGACGTGACCGTTTCCCCGCGCAAATGGACGTCGATATCGTCCCAATGCGCGAATTCCTCGGCAATGGCCTTCCCCGAGACGGGATCGTTGGTCATCAGATTGTCGACAGTCTGGTCGGAAAAGACCACGCCCCAGCCGAACGTTACCCCCTCGGCATTACGCTCGAACAATTCGACCTCGTGCGCGGGATCGCGCAGCTTCATCGAGATCGCGAAACAGAGGCCCGCTGGCCCGCCCCCGGCGCAGGCGATCCTCATGCGCGAATGTTCCCAATGTTCGCACTGACGCGCTGGCGCAGGCATTTCGGCCAATTGCCGACCGCGGACGGGGCACGACACATATCGTCGATGAAAAACGCCATCTGTGCGCCATGCCATATCCGGCGGCCTGTAGGACAGATGGAATCCTGCAATGCTTCGGACCTCAAGGGCGGCGCAGCCGTGACGGCAGCGAAATGGATTCGCTTCGGACATCCGCCTTTGGTAAGGGGGCAGCGAGACGCAAGGGGGCGAGAGCGATGCTTTTCAGACCGGTTTTCCTGGTTGCGCTGGCGGCACTCGTTGCAACGCCCGCCGCCGCCGAGATCGGGCGGATCAAGTCGACCATCGGCACCGCGTCCGTCCAGCGCGAGACCAATCATATCCCCGCGGCGATCGGCCTCGAGCTGATGCCGGGCGATTGGCTGGAGACCGGCAAGGACGGGCGGATCACCCTGACCTTTATCGACAATACGCGTTTCGCCGTTGGCCCCGACAGCCGCATCGCTTTGACCAAGTTCGATTATGACCGCACCAGCCAGAAGGGCGAGTTCGTCGCCCAGATCGAGCGCGGGTCGATCGCGGTCGTCTCGGGCAAAATCTCCAAATCGGGCCGCGA
>JANNDN010000211.1:0-2881 GCA_031387795.1 Sphingomonas sp. | reverse complement strand
GAGCTGTTCGAGCGGCTGCTCAAAGGCCGCATCCCCGTGAAAAATTGTGGAAAACTCGCCGATGCGGTGCGCGAGGCCGCGCGGGATGCGCAAGCCGGTGATACGGTGCTGCTGTCGCCGGCTTGCGCCTCGTTCGACCAGTTCCGCGATTTCGAGGAACGCGGCGAGGCGTTCCGACTGGCTGTGGGGGCATTATGATCACCAGCATCTCCGGCAAGATCAAGGCCAAGGCGGCGCTGATCGACCCCGACCGCTACGGCCGCTCGGACACGTCGGCGCTCGGCCGCTGGTTCTGGGAGATCGACAAGGTCCTGCTGCTGCTCGTCAGCGTCCTCATCGCGATCGGGCTGATCGCCGTCGCTGCAGCCAGCCCCGCCGCGGCGCACCGCTATTCGGGCGGCGGCATCCATTTCCCCGAACTCTTCTATTTCTGGCGACAGCTGGCGTGGATCGCGATCGGGGTGCCGGTGATGATCGGCATTTCGATGATGCCGCGCGAGCGCGCACGCCGCTGGTCGCTGTTCGGGGCGGCGTTCTTCTTCGTCCTGCTGATCTTCGTTCCGGTGCTGGGGCCAGAGATCAACGGCGCCCGGCGGTGGATCAATTTCGGCTTCGGCCAGGTCCAGCCGTCGGAGTTTCTGAAGCCCTTGTTCGTCATCGCCATGGCGTGGCTGCTGAGCATGCGGGAGAAGGACAAGGCGGTCCCGGTGTTCGCCATTTCGGCGCTCGTCACCGCGGCGATCGCGGTCCTCCTCATGCGCCAGCCCGATTTCGGGAGCACGATCATCTTTTGCGCGGTGTGGCTGGCAATGCTGGCGCTGGCCGGGCTCAACCTCAGGATCCTGATCGCGCTCGGGGTCGCGGGGCTGGTCGGGGTCGTGCTCGCATATTTCTTCTATGATGTTGCGACCACGCGGATCGACGAGTTCCTGTTCGCCAAAGGCGACAGCTTCCAGACCTCGAACGCGATGCGCACGCTGACCGCGGGCGGACTGTTCGGCATGGGTCCGGGCGGCGGCACCCGCAAGTTCGGGCTGCCCGAGCCGCACACGGATTATATCTTCAGCGTGATCGGCGAGGAATTCGGGCTGATCGCCTGCTTCGCCATCGCCTTGCTCTATCTGGGGATTGTGGCGCGGGTGCTGATCAAATTGCTCGACGAGGACAATCTGTTCGCAATCCTCGCCGCCTCGGGCCTCGCGGTCCAGTTCGGATTGCAGGCGCTGATCAACATGATGGTCAACGTCCAGCTCGCTCCGTCCAAGGGCATGACCCTGCCATTCATCAGCTATGGAGGATCGTCGATGCTGGCCCTGTCGATCGGCATGGGGCTGCTGCTCGCCTTCACGCGCCGAAACCCCTATCTCACGCGTTCACCCTATGTCGTGAAGTGGAGCGGGGAGAGCCTGACCGCATGAGTGCGATCGAATGAATTTCGCTCTGGCCGCCGGCGGGACCGGCGGACATATGATCCCGGCCCACGCGCTGGCGGCTGAATTGAAGCGCCGCGGGCACGGGGTGCTGCTGGTCACCGACGAACGCGGGGCCCGCTTTCCGGGCCTGTTCAAGGGTGTGCCTGTGCATGTTCTTCCCGCGGGACGCCTTGGCGGCGGCCCGATCGGCTGGCTCAAGGCGTTTGTCGCCGTGATCCGTGGTCGGGCGGAGGCGAAGCGGCTGTTTCGCGAGCACCGCCCAGAGGTCGTCATCGGCTTTGGCGGCTATCCGGCATTTCCCACGTTGCTCGCCGCTGGCGCGCTCCACATCCCGACCGTGCTCCACGAACAGAATGCGGTGCTTGGGCGGGTCAACCGGATGCTCGCCCGCGGCGCCGCGGCGATCGCCACCGCTTATGCGGCGATCGACCGGCTCAAGCCCGCCTATCGCGGCAAAGCGGTGCTGGTCGGCAATCCGGTTCGCGGGGAAATCACCAAGCTCGGCGAGCTGCCGTTTCCGCCGTTCGACGACCATGCCCCGCTGAAGCTGCTGGTCACCGGGGGAAGCCAGGGCGCAAGCATTCTCGGGCGTGTCGTCCCCGAGGGGATGGGGCTGCTCGAGCCATCGCTGCGCCATCGCCTGCAGATCGTCCAGCAATGCCGCGCCGACGATATCGAGCGAGTCCGCGGGCGCTATTCCGAGCTTCGCATCCCGGCCGAGCTGACCACCTACATCGAGGACATGGCTGCCAAGCTCTCCGACGCGCATCTCGTCATCGGTCGCGCCGGCGCCTCGACCATCGCCGAATTGAGCGCGGCCGGGCGCCCCGCGATCCTCATTCCCTACGCCGCCGCCACCGACGATCATCAGACCGCCAACGCGCGCGAAATGGTCGACGCCGGCGGCGCTCGCGCGATCCGCGAGGATCTGTTCACGCCCGACCGACTGGCGCGTCAGATCGAGGCGATGGCGGCGGACCCCGAAGCACTCGACAATGCCGCCGCCCGGGCGCTTACGGTCGGCCGGCCCAATGCGGCGAGCGATCTCGCCGATCTGGTCGAGCGCGTTGCCGGCGGAGCGGCGCCGGTCGCGGTCGGGCCGGCACGCCGGTCGCGACGCTCGGTCGCAGCTCCGGCGGGAGGAGTTCCAGCATGATGAAAGCGTTGGGCACCGACATCGGGACGATCCATTTCATCGGCATCGGCGGCATCGGCATGTCGGGCATAGCCGAGGTCATGCACCAGCTCGGCTATCGCGTGCAGGGCTCGGACGTCGCGGATTCCTATGTCGTCGAGAAATTGCGCAAGGCGGGGATTCCGGTGACGATCGGTCACGAGGCGGACAATCTCGGCGATGCCGCGGTGGTCGTCTGCTCGACCGCGATCAAGGACAGCAATCCCGAGGTCGCGGCCGCAGCCGAAAAGCGCCTGCCACGGGTCCGCCGCGC
>JANNDN010000114.1:0-8313 GCA_031387795.1 Sphingomonas sp. | reverse complement strand
GTCGCGGAGCGGATCGCCGCGGACTTGCCCGACGGCGAGGGATCGGGGCGCGAGGGCGCGGCTGGCCTCAAAGCCCTGCTCGAGCCCCGCGGGGTGATGGCCACCGACTATGACGACTGGCGCAAGATCGAGCAGACCGAAGCCGCCAACGCCCGCCCCGGCTCCCCGCGCGAAAAATTCGTCCGCGTCGAACATTGGTTAGGCGAGCTCGGGCGTTAGGCCCCGCTTGCGCATCCCCCACCCCCCAGCTAGGAAGCCCGCGCCTTGACCCCCGCGGCTTCACGCCCGGTGGTCGGTCGGGGAGTAGCTCAGCCTGGTAGAGCACTGTCTTCGGGAGGCAGGGGCCGGAGGTTCGAATCCTCTCTCCCCGACCACTTTTCACGCCTATATTGTCACGCCGCGCGGGCGGGTCCATCACTGGGCCCGCTCAGCCGGTGTGGAGTAAGATGGCGCGAACGGCATTTCCCGATGGAATCGACGCTACGGCGATGCAATCGGGCGGATCGGCCAGGGTCATCCTGGCGCGCTTCCTCATTTTCGCGGTCGTCCTGGCCCTCGCTTTGGTCGGCCTGTTCGGCGGCGGCGGGGTCAGTCCGCGAAGTGTCGAGACGGCGGCCGTGCGGTTATCGCTCGAAGCCCCCGACAGGGTCCGCAACGGCAATCACTACAAGGTCCAGCTCAAGGTCGCCGCGCGCGCACCGATCGCCGAACCGGTGATTGCGGTGCCGGCCGCAATGTGGCGCGAATCGACGATGAATTCCCTGCGTCCTGAGCCCGAGGAGGAGGCCTTCCGCGACGGCGAATATCGCTTCCGCTTCGCCCCTCTCGCGCCGGGCCAGAGCCTCGTTTTCAAGATCGACGGCCAGATCAATCCGGCGCTCTACGGCCGTCACTCGGGCAACTACCGGCTGCTCGACGGGGACCGCGAACTGGCGCGCATCGAAAGCAGGCTGACGGTGATCCCCTGATGGATATCGTCATTCGCGCCAGCATCGTGTTCCTCCTCCTGTTCGTGCTCCTCCGCGTCGTCGGCAAACGGCAGCTGGGCCAGATGACGCCGTTCGAATTTGTCGGGCTGGTCGTCCTCGGCGACTTCGTCCAGCAAGCGGTCACCCACAGCGATTATTCGATCACCGCGGCGGCGCTGGCGGTGATGACCTTCGCCTTCTGGTCGCTGGTGCTCGGCTGGCTCAGCTACCGCTCGAAATGGGCGCGGCGAATGTTCGAAAGCCAGCCGCGGGTGCTGGTCAAGGATGGCCAGATTCTCACCGAAGCGCGCGGTCACGACCTCCTCCCAGAAGAGGAAATCCTGAGCGAGATGCGGCTCGCGGGGATCGAGAAACTGGCGCAGGTCAAATGGGCGATCCTCGAGCCGAGCGGCAAGATCAGCTTCATCGAAAAGGGCAAGTAGCGGGATTAGCCGCGGTCGATGAGGCCACCGTCGATGTCCCCGATCCTGGTCACACCGGTCAGCGCCATGGCGACGCGCAGTTCGGCTTCGATCAGCCCGATCATCCGCCCAACCTCATCACCCCCGCCCGCCGCCAGCGCATAGGCCCAGGCCCGGCCGAGCAGCACGAAATCCGCGCCCAGGCTGAGCATCCGCGCCACATCGAGGCCCGATCGCACCCCGCCGTCGACCAGCACCTTGGCCTTGCCCGCGACCGATTCCGCACATCGCGGCAGCGCGGCGGCCGAGGAGACGACCCCATCGAGCTGGCGTCCGCCATGGTTGGACACGACGATCGCATCCGCTCCGCTCGCCGCCGCCTGGCGCGCGTCGTCGGGGTCGAGCACCCCCTTGATCACGAACGGCCCGTCCCAGCGCGACCGCACCCACTCGACATCCTTCCAGCTGACCGAGGCATCGAAATTGCGCCCGATCCACTGCTGGAAATGTTCGAGCGGCGCATCTCTGCCGACGATCTTTTCGAGGTTGCCGAGGCTGTGCGGCTTGCCGTTCAGGCCGACGTCCCACAGCCACCGCGGCCGCGCGAGCAATTGCGCCAGCCGCTTCGTCCCGCCCCCGGCCGCGCGCGAATCCCGATAGCGCGAGCCCGGAACCGCGAGATCGACGGTCAGGATCAGCGCCCCGCAGTTGGCCGCCTTCGCCCGATCGATCAGATCCGCCGCGAACCCCCGATCCTTGATGAAATAGAGCTGGCACCAGAAGCCGGGATTGGCCCGCGCCACCTCCTCGACCGCGCAGATGCTGAGCGCGGACAGCGCGAACGGCACCGTCGCCGCCTTGGCTGCTGTCGCTGCCTGCACCTCACCGCGCCGCGCATACATGCCGGCCAGGCCAATTGGACCAAGCCCGACGGGCAGGGCCCATGTCTTGCCGAATAATTGGGTCGACGTCTCGATCTGCGACACATCGCGCAACACTCGCTGGCGCAGCGCAATGGCGCGCAGGTCATCGATGTTTCGCGCAAGCGTGACCTCGTCGTACGACCCGCCGTCGACATATTCGAACAGGAAATGCGGCAGCTGCGCCTTCGCCAGCGCGCGATAATCGGCGATCGAGGCGGCTTTCCTCATTCCAATGCCTCGCGAACGCGGTCCAATGCCATACGCACCGGATTCGTTTCCCCCAATACAGCAAAAGTTCCGTTGAGATCGAAAGCGCAGTGACCGTGGACGGTCGCGATCAGCGACCGGGCGAGGTGTTGGATGTCTTGGCTTGAGCGCCCCCGGACGACGCTGGCGACTTCCTCGACCACAATCCCGGTCAATGTCGCACGGACCTCGGCGTCTTGATCGGGCATCGTCATGTCCGGTGGAAGCCGGTGATCGTAAATGGCCATCCACAGGTTTGGATTTTCGCGAGCAAAGCTGAAATAGGCTTCAACCAGGGCCTGGATTCGATCGGCACCGGCGCGCGTCAGCCGAGCGCGAAGATGCTCGGACCACACGGCGAAAGTTCGCGTGTTGATGGCCAGCAACAGATGATCGAGGCTTGGAAAGACGTTGTAGATCGTGCCCACCGAATAGCCGATCGCACGCGCGACCCGCCGCGCGGAAAAGTGAGCGTAACCCTGGTCGCCCATTTGCCGGTGGCCCTCATCGATAATGAGTTGTTTGAGGTCTTCCCGGCTATGGTCTGACCGTCTGCCCATGTACCAAGACTAGAATCAAAATTGAGCAGTGTCCAATTTGTTGTTGAACAGTGTTCAATTTCTGCTATTGGCGGGGCTGGAGGTGATTGCGCGATGCTTAGCTGGTTGGCCCTGTTGGTCCTCACGGGATTCGTTATTTACCTCGACTCGCGCCTTCGCGGGCTTGAACGCCGCCTCGAAGAATCGCGCGATGAAGCCGAGCATCGGCCTCCCGCCCAAATCGTCAATTCCGCACCGTTTGAAGCGGCGATGGCGGTCGCGTCCGCGGAGCTTCCCGAGGAAGAGCCGCGCGACGATATCATCGAAGAGCATTGGGCCCAGCCCGTCCCAGAGGTTCAGGAGCATGAAGGTCCGAAGGAGCCGCGCTGGCGCGCCCTGGGACTCGGCTTCGAGGACCTGTTCGGCCGTCGGCTGCCGATCTGGGCCGGCGGGATAACGCTCGCCGTCGCCGGGATACTCATCGTCAAGCTGTCGATCGATTCCGGCCTACTGACGCCGCTTATCCGTGTCCTATCGGGACTGCTGTTCGGCGTGGGATTGATCGCCGCGGCGGAAGGCGCCTTGCGCCTTGAGGAACGTGTGCGCGATCCGCGCGTGCGGCAGGCACTCTCTGGTGCCGGCGTAGCTACGCTCTACGCCAGCATCCTCATCGCGGCGAACCTGTACCGGCTGATCGACCCAGTGACGGCGATGCTGGGCATCGCGGGGGTAACCGCGCTGGCGCTTTTCCTGGCGACCCGCTTCGGTGCCCCCAGCGCGCTGCTGGGGCTGGCTGGAGGCCTCGTGGCACCGGCTCTCATCGGTTCGGACGAACCCAATGTCCCGCTGCTTTCCGTCTATCTCGCGCTCACCGTGGCCGGGCTTTGCACGTTGTCGCGCAGCCAGCGCTGGGCATGGCTCGGGGTCAGCGCGCTGATCGGCGGCTTTGGCTGGGGCGTGATCCTGTTGATAGGCGGCGCACTTGATGCGCCGAGTTCGATTTCGCTCGGTCTCTATCTGCTGCTGCTCGGAGTCGGCATTCCCACGCTGGGCTTTGCCGGCGGCCGCAACAACCAGCTCCAGCTTGTCGCCGGAATCATCGCCGCCGCGCAAATGGCGGTGCTGGTCGCGACGGGCGGATTCGCGCTGCTCAACTGGGGTCTGTTCGCAATGCTGTCGATTGCCTTGATCTGGCTCGCGCAGCGCGACGAAAGACTGGCGCGCCTCCCAGCAGCGGGATTGCTGATCGCATTGCTGCTGATGGGCGCCTGGACGTCACCGGACGTCGGCGATTTCGCGCTGGTGCTGTCGGCGTTCGCCTTGATTTATGCGACGCCCGCGGTCTTGCGGCTGTGGCGCTTCGGCGGCCTGATTGAGGCTGCCGAGATCGGGGCGCTCGGCCTTGGAGCCTTGCTGCTGCCGATGTTCCACTTCCACCGCTCGGACGGCACCAACGATCTCGTTTTCGGCCTCCTAGCTCTCGGCCTGACGTTCGCCGTGGGGGCGTGCGCCGCGTTGGGCTGGACTAAAGCGGATCGCAGAAGCGACGCGCGCTTTGCGTTGCTCGGGGCGGTGACCGCCGTGCTCGCCGGCGCCGCGGCGCTCCTGCTGCTGCCGATATGGGTGGCCGGTGTGGCGCTTGGCCTGATCGGCCTCATGCTGCTTCGTCTCGGCCAGTCCGCCGGGGACCCTCGGTTGGAGCCGATCGCCTGGGTTTTCGCGGCGGCGGGGACGCTCGCTTATCCTTATTCGCAGGTTGCCGACGGCACGATCTATCCCGAACCGGTCGATTTGCTGCACTGGGCGCTGCAGGCGACGATCGCCGCGTTGTTCGCGTGGCGGGCTAAGCTGGCTGCCGGACGCGGCACAGCGCAGTTCCTTGCCCCGGTCTTTCTCTACCTTGCGATGGCCTCGGTCGGTTCGGCTCAGTACGATCCGCTGATCGCGCCGGTGCTGCTGGTCGGGATTGCGTTGATCGGCCGCCGGCTCGACGTGCGCCTGATTCCGGCAATGGCCTCGTGCGCGTTGATCATCTTCGCCTGGGCGATGGCGCCAGTTGCCTTTTGGAGTATCGGCGCGGCTGCTTCGCTGGTCGGTGCACCGATGCTGGTGACTGATGTGCCGAAGGCCGTTGACGCGATCACCCAGCTGCTCATTCCCGGACTCGCGGTCGGAGTGTCCGTTATCATCGCCGCGAGCCGCCTGCGTTCGCCAGAACCTACAATCGGCCTGTCCTTGGCCGGCGTTCTTGTCACGGCTGGCGTCCACAGCCTCTACAAGTTGGTATTCGCGATCGCATCAACGAGCGCGTTCGTCAGCCTTGGCCTCGCCGAACGGACGGCCTGGGAGTTGGGGCTTGCCGGGCTGGCAGTGATGGCGTGGCGGCTGGGCCAGAAAGCGGTGGGCCTGATCTTGGCTGTCGCCGCGGCCGGCCACCTCGCTTTCTACACCTTGCTGCTTCACAATCCGTTGTGGGCGGAGCAGGCCGTCGGCAATTGGCCAGTCCTCAACTTGTTGTTGCCCGCCTACGCACTGGCGATTGCGCTAAGTGTGGCGGCTCATCGCTGGCTGCCGTCAGGGACCGGCCAAACCCGTCGTGCTGTCAATATCGTACAGATGATCCTGATCGCGCTGTTCGTCTTTTCAACCCTGCGTCAACTGTTTCACGGGACAATACTTGTCGCACCGGGCTTGCCCATCGCCGAGGACATCCTTCGCTCGATTGTCGCGATAATTCTCGCCCTCGCATTCCTGCTGTGGGGAATTGCGCGCCACGATCGCGATTGGCGCATCGCTTCGCTGGTCCTCATGCTCATGGCGGTCGGCAAGGTGTTCTTCTTTGACGCTTCGGGATTGGAAGGATTGGCGCGGATCGCGTCGTTCCTGGCGCTAGGTCTCAGCCTGATTGGGATCGGCTGGCTCTATGCCCGGCACTTGAATGACAATGATGTGCCGGGACGGCCGGTTGCGGCCTAAGTCGCGAAGCCGGGGTCGAGGCGGTGCGCCTTGCGCAGCAGCGCCGGCCAGGCGAGCAGATTGGCGGCGACTTTGAGGCCCATCGCGCCTTGCTCGGCGGCAAGTTCGGGCGTGCCCTGCGGCGGGTGGCTGCAGGCGTCGCCCGCGGCGAGCGCCATGATCTGCGCCTGGCACGCGCGCTCGATGAAATAGATCTTGATGAAGCATTCGCCGACATTGCCGCCGACCGCCAATGTGCCGTGATTGCGCAGGATCATCCCGCCCTTGTCGCCCAAATCCGCGACCAGCCGTTCGCGCTCGTCGAGATCGGTCGCGACGCCTTCATATTCGTGGAAGGCGAGGTCGCCACGGACCAGCATCGCGGTCTGGGTCAGCGGCAGCAGGCCGTCCCCGTGCGCGCTGACCGCCTGCCCCGCGGGCGTGTGCAAATGCATCACCGCGCCGGCATCTTCGCGCGCCATGTGGATCGCCGAGTGGATGGTGAAGCCCGCGGGGTTGGTGATGAACGGCGTCGGATCGACCGCATTGCCGTGGACGTCGACCTTGATCAGCGAGCTCGCGGTCACCTCCTCGAACATCAAATTGTAGGGGTTCAAGAGGAAGTGGTGCTCGGGCCCCGGGATCCGCGCCGACAAATGGGTGAAGATGAGGTCGTCCCAGCCGAAATAAGCGATCAGCCGGTAAGCGGCGGCGAGGTCGACGCGGATTTTCCATTCTTCGGCGCTGACCTTGCCCTCGAGCGAAGGAATCGCGACCTCGTCGAGCGGCGTCGTGCCCTCGATCCCGCGGTTCATGCTGTCGACGCGGTTCATGCTGGTTGCTCCTGATTATCTGGATTCGCTTTGACGAACGCCGGGATGGCCTGGGCATTCGAGTCCGCTTTGAGAAGGGTCGGAAAGGCTTCGAGCGGCACGCTGAAGCGCCGCGCATTGTACATCTGCGGGACCAGGCAGACGTCGGCGATGGTCGGCGTGTCGCCGAACAGGAATGTGCCGGCGCGCGGGGCCGCCATGGCTTCCAGGGCCGCAAAACCCTCGCCGATCCAGCGGCCGATCCAGGCATCGATCGCGGGCTGCTCCTGGCCCAATTCGCCCTTCAGATATTTGAGCACTCGAAGGTTGCCCAGCGGGTGAATGTCGCACGCGATTGCCAGCGCCATGGCGCGGACGTGCGCGCCGTCGGCGGGATCGCGCGGCATCAGCATCGGCTCGGGGCGGGTCTGGTCGAGATAGACCATGATTGACAGGCTCTGGGTCAGCCGCTGCCCGTCGATCTCGAGCATCGGCACCAGGCCTTGCGGATTGAGCGCCCGATACGCGTCCGCCTTCTGCGCGCCCTCCGCCAGATTGACGCTGCGCAGCTCGTACTCGACACCTTTCAGATTGAGCGCGATGCGCACCCGGAAAGCGGCTGAAGAGCGCCAATAATCATGGAGGATCGCCTCGGCCATGCGCGCTTTCTACTCCGCCGGCAGGAACGGCGCCACTACCGCGCGCGGAACCCGGATCGGGCGGCCCGCGGCTTTGTCGATGATCGCCCACACGGTCCGGGCACGGACCAGCACTTTGCCATCGGGGCCAGTAAACTCCATGTGCCGCTCGGACCGCGCGCCGCTGACCTTGGGGTCGATCCAGGTCCGCGCGACGATGCGGTCGCCCTCGAGAGCGGAGCGCAAATAGTCGATCTCGTGCCGCACCACGACCCAGAAATACGCGTCCTTGTGCACGGGGTCGGCCGCCGCGTCCCAATGCGCGACCGCAACCTGCTGGATCCACTGCACCCACACCGCATTGTTGACATGGCCGAGCTCGTCGATGTGTTCGGGAGCCGCGGTCAGCGCCATCTCGAACACCGGCTGCGTCACCGCGCAATCTGCGTCAAAATGAACGCGTAGGTTTCCGCCACCTCGTGTAGCGAATGCCAGCGCCCCGACTTGCCGCCATGCCCCGCGCCCATGTTGATCTTGAGCAGCAGCAGATTGTCGTCGGTCTTGGTCGCGCGCAGCTTTGCCGCCCATTTCGCCGGCTCCCAATAGGTCACTCGCGGATCGGTGAGGCCGCCGGTGATCAGCATCGGCGGGTAGTCCTGCGCCGTCACATTGTCGTACGGGCTGTATCCGCGGATCAAATGGAATGCGGCTTCGTCGACGATTGGATTGCCCCATTCGGTCCATTCGCCCGGGGTCAGCGGGAGGGTGTCGTCGAGCATCGTCGCGAGCACGTCGACAAACGGCACGTCG
>JANNDN010000106.1:0-2251 GCA_031387795.1 Sphingomonas sp. | reverse complement strand
GCGGCTTCCGGGCAATGTCGGGGTGCGCTGGGGCGAGGCGCTGGCGATGATCACCTCGCGGCCCGCCGAGGCGATCGGCATGGGCGGCGAGATCGGCAGCCTCGCGCCGGGACGCCGCGCCGATATCGTCATCTGGTCGGGCGATCCGCTCGAGGGATCGAGCGCGGCCGAGCAGGTCTATATCGACGGGGTCCAGCAGCCGCTCGACACGCGCCAGAGCCGGCTCCTCCAGCGTTACCGCTACCTCCCCCGGCGCGAGCTTCCCGAGGCGTATCGGCATTGACCGATCAAGCGGGCCTTTCGCTGTCCGCGATTTTTTTCGTCGGTTCGCATCTGCTGCTTTCGCACCCGCTTCGCCGGCCGCTGGTCGGACGGATCGGCGAGCGCGCCTTTCAGGGCTTCTATTCGCTGATCGCGCTCGCGGGGCTGGGCGCGATGATCTATTTTTATCGCGCGATCGGGCGCGAGTCGGCGCTGTGGCAATTGGGCGAATCGGCGTGGGTCGCGGCTGCGCTGCTGATGTGGCTCGCCAGCGTCCTGCTCGTCGGCTCGTTCCGAAGCAATCCGGCGATGGTCGGCTCGCGCGGGCCCAAGGGCGGTCCGTCGGGGGTCTTTCTCATCACCCGGCACCCGATGATGTGGTCGTTCGCAATCTGGGCCGCGGTCCATTTGGCCCTGATCGGCACCGCCAAGGCCGCGGTGCTCGACGGCGCGATCCTCTTGCTCGCGCTCGCCGGCGCGGCCGGGCAGGATCGCAAGAAGGCGCGGCAACTGGGCGACAGCTGGCACGAATGGACCGCCCAGACGGCGTTCGTCCCGTTCACCCGCGGGATGGGCAATCCGGGCGCCTTTGCGCTCGTTGGAGGGACGATCCTGTTCCTGTTGGCGACCTGGCTTCACCCGATGGCGACGGGAATCTGGCGCTGGGTCGGCTAGTCGCGCTACAGCCGCGGCGATGACACGCAAATTCTTTGGCACCGACGGGATTCGCGGGACTACCAACAGCGAGCCGATGACGGCCGAGACCGCGCTTCGCGTCGGCCAGGCGGCGGGCGCGCATTTCCTGCGCGGCGATCATCGCCACCGGGTGGTGATCGGCAAGGACACGCGGCTCAGCGGTTATATGATGGAATCGGCGATGGTCGCGGGCTTCACCAGCGTCGGCATGGACGTGGTCATGCTGGGTCCGATGCCGACGCCCGCGGTCGCCATGCTCACCCGCTCGATGCGCGCCGATTTGGGCGTAATGATCTCGGCCAGTCACAACCCTTTCTCCGACAATGGAATCAAATTGTTTGGACCCGACGGCTACAAGCTTTCGGACAAGGACGAAGCGGCGATCGAGCGCCGACTCGAAAAGGAGCCCAAGCTGGCCAAACCGCAGGCGATCGGTCGCGCGAAAAGAATCGACGACGCGCGCGGCCGCTACGTCCATTACGTCAAAACCACTTTCCCCGAGCATCTGCGGCTCGACGGGCTCAAGGTCGCGCTGGATTGCGCCAATGGCGCCGCTTATCACGTCGCGCCCGAGGCATTGTGGGAGCTGGGGGCCGAGGTCGTCTCGATCGGGGTCACGCCCAACGGCACCAATATCAACGATAAATGCGGGTCGACCCACACCGACGCCATCGCCGAGCTGGTAGCGGCGAGCGGCGCCGACATCGGCCTCGCGCTCGACGGCGATGCCGACCGTTTGCTGGTGGCCGACCAGAACGGCCGGATCGTCGACGGTGATCAGCTGATGGCGCTGATCGCGCTGGGGCTGAAGACGCGCGGAGAGCTGCGCGGGGGGGCGGTGGTGGCAACGGTCATGTCCAACCTCGGGCTCGAAAGAAAACTCGAGGCGGAAGGGCTCAAGCTCATCCGCGCCCAGGTCGGCGACCGCTATGTGCTTGAGGAGATGCGCGCCAGCGGCTGCAATGTCGGCGGCGAGCAATCGGGGCACATCATCCTGGCCGATCACTCGACCACGGGAGACGGGCTTGTCGCGGGGCTTCAGGTGCTCGCGGCACTGGTCGAGACGGGCAGACCCGCGAGCGAGCTGCTGAGCCAGTTCGAGCCGCTCCCGCAATTGCTCAAGAACGTTCGCTTCGAAGGCGCGTCGCCACTGGCCGCGGAGGCGGTGAAGCAGGCGATCGCGGCGGGAGAGGCCGATCTCGCGGGCACCGGAAGGCTGCTGATCCGCGCATCGGGCACCGAGCCGCTGATCCGGGTCATGGCCGAAGGCGAGGATTCCGCGCTGGTCGAGCGG
>JANNDN010000095.1:0-2142 GCA_031387795.1 Sphingomonas sp. | reverse complement strand
CAGCTCTTGCGGGTGAGCAGATTGTGCGCCGCGGCGAGCGCCTGCAAGCGCCCTTCGAAGGCCGCAATCGGGCCGCCCCCCGCGGACTCCTTCTCGAAGGTCTGGTGAGCGAGGCTCTGGACGATCGCCAGCGTATTCTTGACGCGGTGGTTGAGCTCCCCGACCAATATCTCCTGCTGCCGCTCGAAGCGCTTGCGGTCGGAGATGTCACGGCCGACGACGTGGAGCCCGACGGGCTTGCCGTCTTCGCCATAGGTCAGCCCGGAATTGATTTCCCAGAACAGCCATTCGCCGGCGCTGCTGCGGACGCGGACGTCGTAGCGGGTGGTGCCGCCATCCTCGAGCTTCTGGGCGAGGGCCGCGGTGCCGCGATCGAAATCCTCGGTCGAGATGAATTCGGACGTGTGGCGGCCGATCACCTCTTCCCGGCTCAGGCCGACCGCAATGGCGGCGGACGGGTTGCAATCGGTAATGACCCGGTCGAGGCCGGTGGTCAGGATGAGGTCGCTGGTCTGCTCGAAAATGCGGCGGTAGCGCTCCTCGCTGAGCTTGAGCTTCTGCTCGAACTCGAGGCGTTCGCTGAGATCGTAGAAATAGCAGACGACGCCGTGCCGCCCGTTGGGCAGCTCGATCCGCTCGATCCGCCAGTCATAGGCCTCGACGGTCTCGCCGTCGCTGCGCGTCTCGACCGTCCGTGGAGAGGCAAATGGCTCGCCCGTCGTCAGCGTGTTGCGGAACCTGCCAATGGCCTCGCTGGCGAACGGTTCGGGCCAGACCCCGCGCAACACCTCCGCGAAGTCGCGCCCGATCAATGGCTCGATTCCGGCGAACACCTTCTGCGACCCGTGGCTCGCCTGCGCCATCCGGAAATCGGAATCGATGACGTAGATGCCGAAAGGAGTGTTCTGAATCAGACTGTAAAAGGTGTCGTGGTTGCGCCGGATCTGCTCCTCGGCGGTCTTCAAATCGTGGATGTCGGTGCAGGTGCCGTACCAGCGGCTGATCCGGCCGTCCTCGTCGCGGGCGCACTGGGCGCGGCCGATGACCCAGCGATATTCGCCGCTGCGGTGCCGCAGCCGATATTCGATGTGATAGGGTTCGCCGGTTTCCAGGCACTGCCGCCACACCCCCCACGCCCGCTCCTGATCGTCGGGGTGGAACATGTTGTTCCACGCCTCGCCATCGGTCGAGCCGGGGGGAACGCCGGTATATTCGTACCAGCGCTGGTTATAGTAATCGTGGAAGCCGTCGGGCCGGGTCGACCACACCATCTGGTCGATCGAATTGGCGATGGCGTGGAACTTGGCCTCGGACTCGAACAGCTGCGCCTGCGCCCGCACCCGCTCGACGTGCGCCCAACTACGGTCGGTGACCTCCTGGATCACGGCGAGCTCATAATCCGACCAGTGATGCGGGTGCTTGTCATGGATCGCCATCAAGGCGGTCAGCCGGCCGCCCTTGATCAGCGGCATGCAGATGGTCGCGGCGATGCCGAGGTCCTGAAAGGTCTTGGCTTCGGCGGGCGAGAGCTCCTTCCGATTGTCGTTGATGACGAGTGGCCGCCCGGCACCGAGTTCGCGTACCGCCAGCGCGCCGAAATCGGCGAGGCCGTAATGGCCGAGGATCGAGGGCGAGTCCGGGGCGTGCCAATTGCCGCGGATGGTGAAGCCATTTTCATCCTCGTCCATGTCCGCATAGGCACAATTGGAAAGGCCAAGATGCTGAGCGGTCAGGCGAGTGGTGATCGCCAATATGTCGTCGGCATCGGTCGCCCGGGCGGCGTCCTGGCCGAGCCGGTCGAGGAAGCGGAACAGGGCCTCGCTTTGGGCTGTCCCGGCAACGGCCAGGCTCTCCTGCGCTCCGGTTGGCGCGGGCAAAGTGCCATCAATGGTCGGATTGGCCACGAACGCGCCCCCGCAGTACAGAAGTTCGCCAAGCGACTAACGGGATTGCGAGCGATTACAAGCTGTTCGTCGAGACAGATCGGGTGGTCGACTTGCCTCCCGAGGCAGGCCACGCACGGGAATGGTGGGCGCTGCAAGACTCGAACTTGCGACCCTCTCGGTGTAAACGAGATGCTCTACCAACTGAGCTAAGCGCCCCGGCGGGGTTCCCTGCCATGGGCGCGGCGCAGCGGCAAGA
>JANNDN010000067.1:0-2254 GCA_031387795.1 Sphingomonas sp. | reverse complement strand
ATGGCGAAAATGGCCTTCGTCCTCGACCTCGTCGAGCGCGAACCGACCTGCCCGTTCGTTGCGGAAGCCGTTGCCGCCTAGCGCGCGGCGAAGACCAGCAGAACGTTGCCGGGCATGTGGTAATAAAGACCATAGCCCGAGTTCACGACGACATAGCCCTGACCGATGGCCGCGCCCGGACCGCTCATTCCGCCGCCAGCCGAGACGACGCCGGTGATCGTCTTGGTCTTCTGCTTGGTGTCAAAGCTCCACAACACTTTGCCCGATTGGCTGTCGTAAGCGCGCAGCATCCCGTCGAGGTGCCCGCCGAAAACGACGCCGGGCATCGCTGTCACGGCCGCGGAAATGCCGGGATCGCAGAACTGCTTGCCTTGGCAATTGTCGGGGGCGCGGCTGCGCCAGAGAATCTTGCCGGTAGCGGCGTCGATCGCGTGCAGCCCGGCGCCGCGGATTTTCGCGTCATATTTCCGCCCGTCCTTGGTATCGGCCATGTCGTTGATCGGCACGAACACGCGATTGCCCTCTGCGGCCATGCCAAAATGGACACCGCCCTGGGTTCCGCCGTGGCCGAGCCGGGTGCGCCACAGAATCTTGCCGTTGGCGGGATCGATGCCGTGCGCGACGCCCGATTTCTGGCCGGCGACGATGACGTCGCGCCCACCGCCGAGCGGGATCAGCAGCGGCGAGGCGGCGACGTCGAGGTCGGGACCCCTTTCCTTGGGGCAATTGTCATTGCCCATCATGCAGCCGACGTTCCAGGCGTCACCCTTGGTCAGTTGGGCGGTCCACTTGCGCTTGCCGGTCCTGGTATCGACCGCGATCACCGCGTCGCTGTTGCTGTCCGCCGGTGAAGAGTAATTCTCACCGCTACCAAAATAGAGCAGCTGGCGCTTGGCGTCGTAGGTCGGGCTGTTCCAGACCGGCGCCCCGGATGGCCCCAGGATCGCGGTCCCCGACTTGGTCTTGCCCTGCGCTCGCGGCGCCTCGGTCACGGTGTAAGTGCGCCATTTCTCGGCGCCGGTGCGCGGATCGAGCGCGACAACCGATCCGCGGAACGTGCAGCAGGCGTAGGACGGGTCGGCGGCCGACGTCACCTCGAGCGAAGAGACGGGCACGAACAGCATCCCGCCGGCCAGCGAGGGCGTGCCGGTGATCGTGGCATTGGGATGATTGTCGACCTTGCGCTGCCACAGGATTTTTCCGGTCATTGCGTCAACCGCATAAGCGCGCCCGAGGATATCGCCGAAATAGAGCCGCTTGCTTGCTGCATCGGCGACGATCGCGGTGCGCACTTCGGCCGAAACCCGGCTGCTCCAGCGCAGGCATCCGCTGGCGAGATCGAAGGCGTAAAGCGTCCCGTCGTGCCCGCCGACGAACACGCTGCCCCAACCGATCGACGGCTGGGAACGCGCGCGGATCGCGCCGGGATAGGCGAAGGCCCATTGAAGTTTGAGCCTCGGCACGTCCGCCTTGGTCAGGCCCGCGGTTTGCGTGGGGACGAAGCGGCGGTTGTCGAGGCCCCATCCGACCGGCGCGGGCGGCGGTCCACCGGTGAGCGCGGCGGACGAACATTTGGCCGGCGGCGCGGGAGGCTTGTAGTCGGCGAGACTGATCCGCGCGAGATATTCGGCGACTTGGGTCCGCTCCTGCGCGCTGAGGTGTGCCGCTTGCTTCGCCATCACCCCGCCGTTCATCGCGGCCAGCACCGAATCGGGCGACATCATTTCGAGCCACACCTGATTCGGGGCTTTGGGGACGCCGCCATTGTGGCAACCCGCGCAATTGCCTTCGAACAGCATCTTGCCCGGATGCTTGTCGACGTCGATCGGCGTGCCCGCGCGCGACTGGAACTCGTCGGTCGACTGGACCATTTCGCCAGCCTCGCCGCTGTTCCCGGCCTGCTGCCCGCAGGCAGAAAGCGCGAGCGCCAGCGCAACGGCAAGGCACGTACCGAAGCGCTGGCGCAGGCTCACGTCAATCACCTTTCATCGGGTCAACCCTAATTCAGTTACCCCGTTCCGGCGCCGGTGGCGGCGGTGGTGGCGGCGGCGGCGGGGCCGGGCAGGCGTCGGTCGCCAGGATCACCGAACCGTCCGGACAGGTCTGCGTCGCTGGGGGCGGCGGAGCCGGCGGAGCGGGGGGCGGCGGCGGTGGTGGCGGTGCGGCCTCGCGCGGCTGGAAGTGGAACCCGGCCTCGAGCCCGAAGTAACGAGGCGGCCCATACTGGCTGTTGAGCCACAGGCCGGCAACGTTC
>JANNDN010000002.1:0-9946 GCA_031387795.1 Sphingomonas sp. | reverse complement strand
TCGGTCATGCCGAAGGATTCGGGAGCGAGGACGTCGAGCGGCATGGCGGCGTGGTTCACCCGGCCTCGACCCATTGGTCAAGCGCCGGCTCGACGCGCAAATCGGCCGCGATCCGATTGGGGCCGATGCGGCGGTCGATTTCCTCGTGATAATGATAGATCCGCCGCTCCTGATAGCAAAGCGTCATGCCCTTGAAGCCGGGGCTTTCGAGCGATTCCTGGATCTGTGGCGCGAACTGCAAATCCTCGTCGAGGATACGTTCGAAATTGCTGATCCGTTTGTCCCACAGCGGGCTCCGCCCCTCGGGCCCGTACGGCGGGCTGAACCAGTGGCATTCGATCCGCATGGTCGAATGGGTCACCGGCCAGAACACCAGCATCGGCATGCCCGACGCCGATGGCGGCATGACGATGTTGGGGAAGATGTAATAGCTGACATTATTGTCGCGCGGGATTTCGGTGACTGTGGGGATGACCGGCATTCCGACCGTCCCCGGGTCGACCCAGTCGGGCCGGCGGTTGGGAGTCGTCATCCGCGAATGGCCGCCGGGCCACAAAGTGATGGTCGTGCCGCGATGGTCGAGGAAACGGTCGACCGTATTCTGGTGGATCGACTTCAGATGATAGACCTCGAGGAACGCATCGAGCAGCACCTTGACGTTGCAACCAACGTCGTAGCTGCGCGAATCGACGAGGGTCAGCGTGTCGGGCTGGAACTGCTCGAGTTCGCTCGCGAGTGGCTCGAGTGCTGCGCGCAGCGGTACCGGCTCGTCCTCGTCCTCGTTGATGAAAATCCATCCCCCCAAAAGGTCGCAATGAACCGGGATCAGCGAATGGCAGGAGAAATCGATGTCGACAAAGTCGCGCTTGTCGCGCACCGCGACCAGCTTGCCGTCGAGGGTATAACTCCAGCCATGATAACCGCAGACGAAACCCCGCCCCTGCCCTTCCGCTTCCTTGACCAACGGCCCGCCGCGATGGCGACAGGTGTTATAGAAGGCGCGGACTTCGTCGTTGAGGTCGCGAACGACCAACACCGGCGATCCGGTCTTACGGGTCAGGAACCAGCTGCCGCGCTCGGGAAGCTGGTCCATATGGCCGGCATAAAGCCAGCTGCGCTTCCACAAACGTTCGTCCTCGAGATCGAGGAATTGCTCGCTCGTGTAGCGCCCGGCGGGGATGTCGGGGAGCCGCGGGAAGCGGTCGGGAGGACCCTTGCGGCTCGCCTCGAATTCCATCCCCTGGCGGATGCGTTCGATGGTCCCCGAGTCCACTTTTCCCCTCTCCCTGCGATCGCTCCCGAAGCCGTAACCTCGAGTCATGAAAAAAACAATCATGTTTGACTTTTTTATGGCGTCGGGCGAACAGCGCGAAGGGAGGCCCCGACGCCATGGATTTCCGGCTTAGCGACGATCAGCTTCAGCTGCAGGAGGCGGCCCGCGCCTTTGCGAGGGGCGAGCTGCCCGCCCTCGCCGAGCAGCTCGAGCGCGACAACGCGCCCCCGCCCCGCGCGTTGATCAAGCGCTATGCGGAGATGGGCTTTCTCGGCGTCAACGTACCCGCCGAACTTGGCGGGCTCGGTCTCGGCAACGTCGAGGCGCTGATCGTGCTCGAGGAATTCGCGAAAATCTCCAGCGCGATCGCCTTTCCGGTGTTCGAATCGATGGTCGGTCCGGTGCGCGCGATCGAGCATTTCGCGAGTGATACGCTGAAGCGCCGGATCGTCCCGCAAGTGTGCGCGGGCGAAATGATCGTCGCAGTGGCGATGTCCGAGCCTGAGGCGGGCAGCGCGCTCACCGATCTCAAAACCCGCGGCTCGATCGACGGCGACACGATCACGCTCAACGGGACCAAACGTTGGTGCTCGGGCGGCGGCCATGCCGACGCTTATGTCGTTTATTGCCGGCTCAATGACGACCCCGGCGCGAAGGGCATTGGCGCGGTACTGGTCGAAAAAGACGCGCCGGGCCTGAGCTTCGGCCCCAACGAGCAATTGATGGGCTTCCGCGGCATTCCCTCGGCCGACCTCAATTTCGACGATTGCCGGGTCAGCGCCGACAATCTCGTTGTCCCCGGCGGGGGCTTCAAGCAATTGATGGAGGCGTTCGATCTCGAGCGATGCGGCAACGCGACGATGGCGCTGGGCCAGGCTTCGGGCGCGCTCGAGGACGTCATCCAGTACGTCCAGGACCGGCGCCAATTCGGCAAGCCGCTGGCCGAGTTCCAGGCGGTTCAGCTCAAGCTCGCGGACATGCAGATGAAGGTCGACGCCGCCCGCCTCCTGATCTGGCGCGCCGCGGCCAATGCGCAGGACGGCCTGCCGAGCGTGGTCGAAAGTTCGATCGGCAAATGCTTCGCCAATTCGATCGCGCGCGAGGTCACGGGCGATGCGATGCAGCTGATGGGCGCTTATGGCTATTCCAAGGAATTCCCGATCGAGCGGCGGCTTCGCGACAGCTGGGGATGGGGCATCGCCGGCGGCGCGATCGACATTCAGAAGGTCAATATCGCGGGCGCCATGCTCGGCCGCCGCTTCGACCAGAGGCGCTGATGGCGTGGGTTCGGGTGGCGCCTATGGCGGACGTGCCCGAAGGCTCCAACCGCACCTTTGAGGTTCAGGGGACTCCGGTGCTGATCGCGCGCGCGCCAATGGGGCTGTTCGCGGTGGGAGCGATCTGCAGCCATCAATATACCCCGCTCGAAGGCGGGAAAATGAAAGCCTGCTTCATCTTCTGTCCGCTCCACGGCGTGCGCTTCGACCTGCGCGACGGCAAGCCCGCGGGGACTCTGACCGACCAGCCCATTCCGACCTATGGCGTCAAGATCGAGGATGGCGACATCTTCGTTGATCTGGCCGAAGCCTGATGCGCGTGCTCCACGTCATCGGCAGCCCACGCGGCGAGCGCTCGCGCTCCCGGGCGATCGCCGAATATTTGCTCGACCATCTCGGCGACGCGGAAGTGGAAGTGCTCGACCTGTGGGCGACCCAATTGCCCGACCTCGACGGGGCGATGCTGGAAAGCCGCTACCGGCTGATTAACGGCCACGAGGTCGACCCCGCCTTCGCCGCGCGGTGGCAGGAATTGCGCGACATGGTCGACCATCTGCTGTCGTTCGACCTGTGGCTGTTTTCGACCCCGATGTGGAATTTCGGGCTGCCCTATCGGCTCAAACATTATGTCGATTGCGTGATCCAGCCGACCATGGCCTTCACCAACGACGCGGTCGGCGCGGTGACTTGCCATGGCACCGGCAAGTCCGCGGTGATCGTCGGCTCCGGCGCGCTCGACACCCGGCCCGGCGCGGAGCTCGAAGCGATGGATTTCGCCTTCACGCACCTCACGCAATGCCTGCGGGTTTATTTCGGGGTCGCCGCGGTCCACGCCGTCCGGGTCATGCCCACCTTCAGAGACGAACGCGCGGTCGAGGACGAAATGATCCGCGCCCGCGCCGAAGCGGCCGCCCTCGCGCTCAGTCTGAAGTCGGTCGCCGATGCACCAGATTGATCGACTTGAACCGCAGCACGATTTTGCCGTGCTGATTGCGCAGTCGATACTGGGTAATCGCCGTCCCGCGGTCGGCCCGCGACTTGGACGGAAGAAGCTCGACGATCTCCGATTCGGCAATGACCGTGTCGCCGGCGCGGAGCGCGTTTTCCAGGCGAAAGTCGTCGAACCCGATGCCGCAGACGAAGTCGATATCGCTGTTGATTTCATGGTCGAGCTGACGCCAGATGGCGAGGACGAAGACGCCGCTGGCGACCACTTCGCCGAAACTCGACTCCTTGGCGGCTTCGGGATCGGCGTGAAACCATTGCGGGTCCCATTCGCGGGCGAAGCGGACCATTTCCTCCTCGCTCACGGTACGCGGCGATGACGTCCGCACTTCGCCGACGCGCAAATCCTCAAACGCGCGCGGCGGCCGCTTCAACCCCGATAATCCTTCCAGCTCGAAAGGCGCTCGGGGTAGTCGGCGTCGGCGGGTTGGTCGTAAGCGCGCATGCGGTCGCGCGCGCCGAGGATCGCCGGATAATCGCTGATCGGCGCGTAATAAAGGAACGACAGAGCGCGCTCGGCAAAGCGCCACGCCCCGTCCTCGCGGCGATAGACGTCGTCGTAGCGCAAGGCGGTCACCATCGTCTGGTCGTTGCGCCACAGCTCGGCATGCGCGGACAGCGTGCCTTCCGCCTGATCAGGGTCCTCGCCAAAGAGAATCCAGTGATCGTGGCTGACGTGGTTCGAGGGCCCGAGAACGCGGAAGCGCCCTTCATATTGTTCGATGATCGCGTTGCGCCCCGATGCGTCCATCACGCCGTCGCGCGACCACACCCGCGCGTCGGCGGTGAACAAATCGGCGACCGCGGGCAGATCGTGATTGTCGATCGCGAAGCAATAGCGTGCGGCGAGCGCCCTGATCGCGCTTTCCGCTTCCAGCCGGTCGAGGCGCGCGGCAAGGTCCGTGTCGGTCATGGCCGCACGATGGCGAAGCCGGCCGGCCAGGTCCAGACTCGGGTGCGGAAGGGCTGAGCGATGAAAGAGCCGCTTGATGTAAGGATTGACGGTCCGGTCGCCTGGCTGACCCTTAACCGCCCGTCCGACGGGAACAGCATCGACGCCGCTTTGGCCCAGGCGCTGCTGGAAGCTGTCGGACTCTGTTCCGCGGACGATCGTATCCGTTGCCTCGTCATCACCGGCCACGGCCGGATGTTCTGCGCCGGCGGCGACATCAAGATGTTCGGCGCAGGGGACGATGCGAGCGCGGCGATCGACGCCATCACGACGCCGCTCCATACGTCCATCGGGCAGATCATGGCCACCGGCAAGCCAGTCGTCACGCTCGTCAACGGGCCCGCGGCCGGCGCCGGACTCGGACTTGCGATCCTCGGCGACATCGTGATTGCAGCGAAGTCGGCGACCTTTACCTCGGCATACACCGCGCTCGGCGTGACGCCCGACGGCGGCACTAGCTGGTTCCTGCCGCGGCTGATTGGGCTGCGCCGGGCGACCGAGATGGTGTTGACGAACCGGCGCCTGACCGCCGAGGAAGCGGAGCGGATCGGGCTGGTCACGCGCGTCGTCGACGATGACCGGCTGCGCGAGGAAGGCGCGGCCGTGGCGCTCGCGCTCGCCAACTCCGCAATCCAGTCGCTGGCCCGATCGCGACGGCTGCTCGGCGAAGGTCTGGGCCGGAGCCTCGGCGATCAACTCGAGGTCGAAGCCCGCGACATCGCTTCCGCCGCCGCAGGTCCCGAAGGCCGCGAAGGCATCGCCAGCTTCCTCGAGCGACGCCCGCCGCAGTTCCGCAACTGATTTGCTGCGCGTCCCGATCCGCGCCCATCCTGAAGCCTTCACTCGGCCTTGAAGGTCTCGCGTCGCAGGCGAATCCCGGCGGTCTGCCGGTCCCAGGTGTCGGCGGTAATCCCTTCCTTGCGCAACTCGGCCTTCATCACCTTCGCCGACGGCGTTTTCGGCAATTCGTCGAGGATGCGGATGTAGCGCGGAACCATGAAATAGGGCATTCGCTCGGCGAGGAAATTGCTGAGCTCGACCCGGTCGATCTCGCGGTTTGGTGCTGGCGCGATCACCACCATTACCTCGTCTTCGCTGAACTCGCTCGGCACCGCGATGGCGGCGGCCTCGCGCACATCGGGGTGCGCGCACACTTCCAGTTCTACCTCGAACGAGGAGATGTTCTCGCCGCGGCGGCGGATGGCGTCCTTCACCCGGTCGACGAAATAGAAGTAACCGTCCTCATCGCGGCGAAAGGCGTCGCCGGTGTGGAACCAGCCGTTGCGCCAGGCCTCCGCGGTCGCCTCGGGATTGGCGTTATAGCCGCTGTTGAGGCCCCACGGCCGATCCATCCTGACCAGCATTTCGCCGATATCGCCGACCGCGACTTCGCAATCGTGGCTGTCGACCAGACGCACCTCGACGCCCGGGCGGACCTTGCCGCAAGTCCCGCGCTTGCCCGGATTGGCGTCCGAGACGACCGGGGAGGCGATCTCGGTCATGTTGAAGATGGTGTAGATGTCGATCCCGAACCGCTTGGTGAAGGCGGGCGCGTCGTCGGTCAGCGGAACCATGAAGGCGAGGCGGACCTGATGATCGCGCTCGTCCGGGGCCGGCGGTTGCTTGATCAGGAAAGTCGCCATCACCCCGAGCAAGAAGATGACCGTGGTCCCGGTCTCCCGCACCGACTGCCAAAACGTATCGGTGGTGAAATTCTCGACGATCGCGACCGAGGCGCCGCGCGCAAGCATGACGAACGGCGGGCCCATGCCGCCGATGTGGAACAGCGGGGCGACGGTCAGATAGCGGTCGTCGCTGGTGACCATCGGCCACGCCTCTGGTCCGGCGTTGGAGTACATGTGCAGATAGGAAGACAAGACGCCCTTCGACGGTCCGGTCGTCCCCGACGTGTAGATGATCGACTGCAGGTCCCACGGCTGGATCGGCTCATCGAGCGGCGCGAGCTCGGCCTCGGTGCCAATGATGTCCGTGAAGCGATGCACCGTCAGACCGCAGTCGGGCGCCTCGCCCTCGCCGACCAGGATCAGGTCGGTAATGTCCGCTCGGTCGACCTCGGCTAGCCGTTCGACCAGATCGCCGTGGGCGATGAGGAAGCGCGCGCCGCTGTTGCGCAGGACGTGCGCGAGCAAATTGCCACGGAACGCGGTGTTGAAGGGGACGAACACCGCGCCGATGTAATTGATCGCGTAGAATGTGATGATCCCGTCACGACCGTTGGGCAACCACACCGCAACCTGATCGCCTTTGCCGATGCCCAGCTTGCTCAGGCCCGCGGCCTTGGCGATGACGCGGTCCCGCACTTCGGCAAAGCTCCAGCTCTCGCCGTCACCGAACACAATGTGAATCTTGTCGGGCCGTTCGCGGTCCCAGCGGTCGAGCAGGTAGCGCAACACGCATTCGTCGCGATTGGGAATGCGCGGATCGGCAAAGTCGCGCGCCGCGGTCATGCCAGGCCGACCAGTCGTAGGCACGCGGTCACCGCCTGATCGACCAGATCATCCTCCGACTTGCGGCTGCCCGGCCGGTGATAGTTCGCGATCCAGCTGAGCAAGCCGCCGATCCACACCGACATCATCGCGGCATCGGGCAGCGTGACCGACCCGTCCTGCCGGCAATCCTCGACCATGCGCGCAACGCGAAGATCGAATTCGTGTCTCAGGCGCATGATCCGCTGCGCGTCCGAACGCTCGAGCGCCATCATCTCGCGCTGATAGACGACGATATATGCCTGCCGGTGAATGATGATCCGGGCGACGTCGGTCAAAGCGGCCTTGAGCCGGTCGGCCGCGCTTCCCTCGACCCCCGCCGACTTGTCGAGCGCGGCCAGCGACTCGCTCACTCCGACCTCGCAAATCGCGGCGAGAATGTCGGACTTGTTGCGGAAGTAGGTGTAGAGGAACGGCTTGGTCACGTGGAGCCGCTCGGCGATCATGTCGAGCGTCGCCGCGGAATAGCCCCGCGCCGAGAACAAAGCGCTTGCTTGCTCCAGGATCCTGCCCCGCTTGAACGCGACCACGTCCGGCTTGATCTGCCGGCGCCGCGCGAATTCGTCGGCTTCAACCTCCGCGACGGGTTTGGGCAGAGCAGCCATATTCAGGCGGCGAGCCGCAGGATCTGGAGGATGTCGTCGGCCGTCGTCACCGGGCGAGGATTGGTCCGCCCCCAGATATCGAGCAAGGTATATTCGGCGACTTGCTGGAAGCGTTCTTCGCCGACCCCGACCTCGCTCAAAGTGCGCGGCATTCCGAGGCTGCGGATGAACTGGTCGAGCGCCTCGCTGGCGGGGCGCCCGGGCTGGCCGAGGCAATCGCTGATCCGCGCCTGCCGGCGGTCGTCATATTCGGCGTTCCAGGCGAGGACGTAGGGCGACATCACGCACGAGCAATAGCCGTGGGGCACGTCGCATGTCCCGCCCAATATGTGGCCGATGGCGTGACTCGCCCCCATCGGCACGCCGCCGATGATGGAGATCATCGATTGCCACGCGCCGATTTGGCATTTCAACCGTCCCGCCATGTCGCCCGGGTCCGCCTTGACCCGCGACAGGCCTTCCTTGAGCAACCGAAGCGCGCTGTCGGCGAGCCCGTCGGCGAAATCGTTCGATCGGTCCGACGCCAGCGTCTCGACCGCATGATCGACCGAACGCACGCCGGTCGACAGGAACAGCCATTCGGGGGTGTGGCGAGACAGCTGGGGATCGAGGATGACCATCACCGGCGCCATGTTGCGATGTTCATAGCCCTGCTTGTGCTGGGTCTCCTCGTCGGTCGATCCCGACAAAGCGTTGAACTCACCGCCCGACAAGGTGGTTGGGATGCAAATCACGCGGACGTCGTTGCCGACTTTGAGCGGATTGACCACCTCGCCCTCGGGCGTGACGTAGATGCGCAACGGCTCGAAGTCGGCGACCGACTTCACGTCGTGCTTGATCAAGAGCGCGAGAATCTTCCCCGAATCGGTGACCGAGCCGCCGCCGACGGTGACGACGAGGTCGGCTTTGGCCTCGGCCGCGGCGCGGGCGGCCGCCAGCACGTCGGTGCGCGGCGCGTGGGGATGGATGCCGTCATGGGTCGCGGCGTGGCGGTCGCCGAGCGCGGCCTCGAGCTTGGAGACCTCGTCGGTCTTGTGGCGCAGGGTCGATCCGGCGAGGATGAACACCCGCTTCGACCCGAGCCGCTCGACCTGATCGAGGAGGGCCTCGGCGGCAGGTCGGCCGATGCTCACGCGCTCGGTCGAGGTGAAGGTCATTTCGGTCCCGATCATGGCGTTCGCCTCATTTGTTCGAAAGTCGGCTGGATGCTATTGTAGTCATCAGCTACTGTCCAGTATATCAATCTCGAAAGATGAGCTACTGATCGGTATATTTCGGGCGACGGAGCCCCTGGATATAACATTGGGGGTGCTGTTTGAACGGACCGCTTAGCGCAATCCGGGTTCTGGAGTTCAGCGGTCTCGGCCCCACACCATTTGCGGCGATGATGCTCGCCGACATGGGCGCGGATGTCCTGCGCATCGACCGCCCCGATGCGGGCGAAACCCTGATCCAATCGAAGACGGCCGACACGCTTTCGCGCGGGCGATCGTCGCTGGTCCTAGATCTCAAGAACCCGGTTCAGGCAAGCGCGGCACGCGCGCTGGCGCGGCATGCGGACGTCGTCCTCGAAGGCTATCGTCCAGGAGTGATGGAGCATCTCGGGCTCGGTCCGGACCGGCTCCTCGTCGATCATCCGGGGCTGATCTACGCCCGGATCACCGGCTGGGGCCAGGATGGCCCTTTGGCCCGCCGCGCGGGTCACGACATCAATTATATCTCGCTCACCGGCGCGCTCCTGGCGATGGGTACAGAGGGCGAGCCGCCACCGCCGCCGCTCAACTTGGTGGGCGATTTCGGCGCCGGGGGAATGCTTGCGGTGGCCGGAATCCTGGCCGCGCTGGTCGAACGTCAGTCGAGTGGCCTGGGCCAGGTGGTCGATGCCGCGATGATCGACGGCACCGCGCTCCTGCTCGCCCAGGTCGCGTCGCTGAGAGCGAGCGGGCTGTGGAGCGAGCGGCGCGGCGCCAATTTGCTCGACGGCGGCAGCTATTTCTATCGCTGCTACCGTTGTGCCGACGGCGGGTTCGTCGCCGTGGGGGCGCTCGAGCGCAAGTTCCATGACGCCTTCATCGCCGGTCTTGGCCTCGAACCGGCCGAGTTCGACAACCGCCTCGACCCCAGCCATTGGCCGGCACGCGCGCAACACATCGCCGGCATTTTTGCGCGGGAGGACCGTGCTTTCTGGGAGCATCGCTTCGAGGGCACCGACGCATGTGTGACGCCGGTCCTTTCGATGGACGAAGCCCCGGCCCATCCGGCGAACCGCGACCGCGGCCTCCACGTCGGCGCGTCGCCCGCAGCGGCACCGAGCGCCGCACCACGTT
>JANNDN010000012.1:0-3515 GCA_031387795.1 Sphingomonas sp. | reverse complement strand
CCCGATCCCATGAGCCAGCTCCAGAAACCGCGGCCTGCGTTGACCTTCTTCATTCTCACACCCCTGAATAACGTACCGATTCGGCAGATGGGGTGACTATTAACCTTAATCATCATGGTTAGCAAATGATTCACCATGTTTCGCGCAAGTGCTCGATGAGGCGGTTTTACTTCATCTTGCGGAATGCGCGGATGAGGGTGGCGCCAACCGGGGCGCGGCGCGTTACTGCTGTCGAGCTTTGATTAGGCGGCGCTGCGCTTGCGTTCGCTGGTCAGCCGGCGGGTCAGGCTTTCCAGGCTCATCGGGCGGCCGATCGCGAAGCCCTGGCCGATATCGCACTTGAGCTCGATGAGAACATCGAGGATTTCGCGCTGCTCGACTCCTTCGGCGACCACGAGCCGTCCGAGCGAATGGGCAAGCCCGATCGTCGACTGCACCATCAGGCGATCGCTGCGATTGTCGACGATGCCCTTCACGAAACTCTGGTCGATCTTGATCTCGTTGTCAGGAATGCGCTTGAGATAGTCGAGCGTCGACAGACCGGTGCCGTAATCGTCGATCGCGATCCGGACCCCGATTTCGCGCAGCCGGGCGAGCATCTCGATGCCCTCGCCCGATCCGGTCAGCGCGGCGGTTTCGGTCAGTTCAAGCGTCAGATGCCTGGGGTCGAGGCCGTGGCGCGCGAGCAAGGCGGTCAGGCGCAGGGTGAAGCCCTTGTCGGTCAGGAGCCGCGCCGAGAGGTTGACCGCGATGTCAAAGTCCGGGCCGCGGCGGTTGAGATCGGCGGCCGCGGCAACCGCTTTTCCGAGCACGAAATCGGTCAGCTTGGCGATGCGGTTGCTCTGTTCGGCGGCGGCGACGAACTCGGTTGCGGCGATCGGTCCTTTGTCGGGATGGGTCCAGCGCGCCAGCGCCTCGGCGCCGATGACCTTGCGCGTGGCGAGGTCGAGCTTGGGCTGATAGGCGACCCACACCTCGCCCTTGTCGATGGCATCGTCGAGCTGGCTCAGCATCGACAGACGCCAGGATGCGTCGACAAAGCTCTCGGGGTCGTAATATTTCCACTTGAGGCCATCGTGGGCGGCCTCGTCGGCGGCGACCAGCGCGCTCGCCAGCCGGCTCGACACGCCGCGGCCGCTGCCGACCTCGACCCCGAAGGAAATCGACAGATCGAGTGACATGCCCGCGACCCGCGCCGGCGTCCGGAACAAGGCCGACAAGGCGTCGAGATGATTACCGAACGATTGTTTGGGATCGTCGAACCAGGCGAAAATCCCGCCATCGCCCTGATAGACTTTGCGTCCGGTCGTGCCGACGTTGATCCGGGCGACGATCTGCTCGACCAATTGCCGTTCGCCGTCGGGCGGGAGCGTCGCCAGGATTCCCTCGTAGTTGAGGATGCGTGCGGCGATCAGCGCCTGGTCGCGGCCATTGCGCTCGGTGCGAAGCGCATTGAGGTTGGGAAGGTTCGAGACCGGATTGATAAGCCCGCGAACAACCAGTCGGCGCCACAGCATCGCTCCGCTCACCACAAGGACGACGAACAGGGCGGGGGTCACATCGACAAAAATCAACCGGGATTCGAGCATTAGCGGACCAACCAGGAGCACCGCGAACGCAGACGCGAGAATGATGCCGCGGTCGACAGTCCGGCGACGCTGAATGGCCAGTGCCGCCGCTGCTAGTGCGGCGAAAAATGACGGGATCCATCCAAGATGATGGGGATCACCAGCCTTGAGAGTCTCCGCACCCAGGACATGAACATAGCCGCCGCCCATTTTCCCGGTGCCGGGGATGAAATATTGGTCCGAAACAGCCTCCGCGGTTCCGGCGATGACCAGATCCTTGCCGCGCAGCACCTGCGTCGGAACCCGCCCCTCCAGCACATCTGACGCGGAAACCGACGGGATGGTCTTCGGATCGATCGAATAATCCGGCATGAAAAGCTGCTCGGACACGATGTCGCGCCCGGCGAGTTGGGTGGCGAAGGACGGAAGCACCTGCCCATTCACCTTGACCCCCAAGGGCAAGCGCCAAATGGCATTCTGGTAATTGTAATTGACGCTGATGTTGCCGACCTTCGCGTTCCGGGCAAGCATGGGCATCGGACCTGCGTCGATATCCACTCCCTGATCGGTCCCGGAGCGAGTCCGGGCAGCCAGATAGACGCGGCCCGATTTCTTGATTGATTTTGCGAGCGACAAGTCGTCGGCGGGCGTGGTCGGACCGTGGAAGACGAGGTCGAAGAAGATGCGCTTACCACCCGCCTCGGTCAGCGCGTCCGCCAGTTTGGCATGATAGCTTCGCGGCCATGGCCAGCGGCCGACCCGCTGTAGCGATTTGTCATCGATCGCGACGATCACAATCTGCCCACTGGCGTCGTTGCGGTGCGCGCTGTTTCGAGCGACGCGGAGATAGTCCTCGGCGACCTCGCCGAAGCCGATCAGCCCGAACAGCAAGCCGAGCGCCGCGGTCCAGGCGAACAGCCGCCAGCCCTTCGCGTCGGCTGCCGCCGCGGGCTTTTTTCCCTCCGAAATGGTCGCTTTCCTGGCCATCAGGGTCGGGCGTGACAGCAAAAGGTTAGGAAAACGGAAACCTTCCGCATTTTCCCGGAATGGTTAACGGCCCTCTCGACAGTCTGAATGTCTGCCGCCACAACCGCCAGACAACAGCGGGGTGCTCATGGACTTCATCTCAATCCTGTCGGTTTTCATCCTCGCCTGCTTCGTCGGCTATTATGTCGTGTGGTCGGTGACCCCGGCGCTGCACACGCCGTTGATGGCGGTGACCAACGCCATTTCCTCGGTCATCATCGTCGGTGCGCTGATCGCCGCCGCGGCCGGCGGAAGCCCGTCCTCGAAATGGCTGGGGCTGATCGCGGTGGCGCTGGCGAGCGTGAACATCTTCGGCGGGTTCGCGGTCACCGCGCGGATGCTGGCGATGTACAAGAAGAAGGAGCGCAAGGATGCATGAGGGGGCAGCAATGCCCGCCTGGGTGCTGGTCGCTTATCTGATCGCCGGCATCTGCTTCATCCTCGCGCTCCGCGGGCTGTCGAGCCCGGCGACCAGCCAGCGCGGCAACCGGCTCGGCATGATCGGCATGGCGATCGCGGTGGTCACGACGCTCATTGTCCACCTTCCCACGATCGATCTCTCACCCGGTGATCCTGTCGTACCAATTTACGATCGTAGCTACTTTGACTTCGCAGCAATGGGCGAAATTCTCGCAGCGGTTCTCATCGGCGGCGGCATCGGCCTCGTCACCGCGCGGCGCATCCAGATGACCGCAATGCCGCAGCTGGTCGCCGCCTTCCACAGTCTGGTCGGAATGGCCGCGGTGCTGGTTGGAGCGGCGGCCTATCTCAATCCTGGCCCGTTCGGGATCCTCGGGCCGGACGAGATCCACGATCTCAGCAAGGTCGAGATGGGCCTTGGCGTGGCGATCGGCGCGATCACCTTTTCCGGCTCGGTGATCGCCTTCCTCAAGCTCAACGGCAATATGAGCGGCAAGCCGA
>JANNDN010000352.1:0-2817 GCA_031387795.1 Sphingomonas sp. | reverse complement strand
GAGCTTGCGGAGCGCGTCCCCGCTTTGCTCGCCCGCTTTGCCGAGCGGTTTGAGCCGCGACTGATCGTCATTGCCTGCAACACCGCCAGCACGATCGCGCTCGACCATGCCCGCGCCGCGCTCGAGGTGCCGATCGTCGGCACCGTCCCGGCGATCAAGCCGGCCGCGGAGCTATCGAAAACCCGGGTGATCGGCGTCCTCGGCACCGAGGCGACGGTTCGCCAGCCCTATGTCGACGATCTCGCGGCGCGCTTCGCCACCGATTGCACGCTCATTCGCCACGGCTCGCCTGAACTGGTTGAACTGGCCGAGGCCAAGCTTGCCGGCACCACCGTCCCCGTCGAGGATGTCCGCTCGGCAATCCAGCCGATGGTCGATCGCGCAGCCAGAATGGACGTGATGGTCCTCGCCTGCACCCATTTCCCGCTGCTCGCCGAAGAAATTGCAGCGGCCTTCCCCGCCATCGCGCAAGTCGACGGAGCTGCCGGGATCGCGCGGCGGATCGAGCATCTGACAGACGGCCAGGCTTGGCCCGACGCAGCGCAGCCGGGGATTGCGGTCTTCACCGCCCCGCCCCCATCTGCCCTGTATCCCTCCCTCGCCCGCTTCGGCCTGACCGAGGTCCGCGCGCTCTAATTGCGAGTCGTTCGCAATGGCGTTTCCCGGAGGGGATCGTTATTGGCCGCCGCGAGCGAGGTTCAGGTGAATTACGACGCCATCTTCAGGTCCGCGATCGACCGCCTTCACGAGGAAGGCCGCTACCGCGTGTTCATCGACATCCTGCGCACCAAGGGCAGCTATCCCAACGCGCGCTGCTTCGGCGGCAACGGTCCCAAGCCGATCACCGTATGGTGCTCGAACGATTACCTCTGCATGGGCCAGAACCCCAAGGTCATCGCGGCGATGGAGCAGGCGCTCAATGATGTCGGCGCGGGATCGGGCGGAACCCGCAACATCAGCGGCAACACCCATTATCATACCGAGCTCGAGGCCGAGCTGGCGGACCTCCACGGCAAGAGCGGCGCGCTGCTCTTCACCTCGGGCTTCGTGTCCAACGAGGCGGCGCTGTCGACGCTCGGCAAGCTGCTCCCCGGCTGCATCATCTTCTCCGACGAATTGAACCACGCCTCGATGATCGCGGGGATCAAGCATTCGGGCTGCGAGAAGCGCGTCTTCCGCCACAACGACCTCGAGCATCTCGAGCAGATGCTGATGGAAGTCCCCGCCGAAACCCCCAAGCTGATCGCGTTCGAGAGCGTCTATTCGATGGACGGCGACATCGCGCCGATCGCCGCGATCTGCGACCTCGCCGACAAATATGAGGCTTTGACCTATCTCGACGAGGTTCACGCGGTCGGCATGTACGGCGCGCATGGCGGCGGTATTTCGGAGCGCGAGGACGTCGCCGGCCGGGTGACCATCATCGAGGGCACTTTGGGCAAGGCGTTCGGGGTCATGGGGGGCTATGTCGCCGCCGACCGCACGATCATCGATTGCATCCGCAGCTATGCGCCGGGCTTCATCTTCACCACCTCGCTGTCGCCGGTGCTGGTCGCGGGCGCACTCGCCTCGGTCCGCCACCTCAAGGAGAGCCAAGAGGAGCGCCAGGCGCAACAAGCTTCCGCGGCGCTGCTCAAGACCAAGTTCGAGACTGCGGGCCTGCCGCTGATGCCGAGCGAGACGCATATCGTCCCACTGCTCGTCGGCTGCCCGGTCGAAACCAAGCGGATCAGCGACATCTTGCTCGCCGAATATGGCCTCTACGTTCAGCCGATCAATTATCCGACCGTGCCGCGCGGCACCGAGCGGCTCCGCTTCACCCCCGGCCCGCGCCACGACGAGGCGATGATGGACGAATTGACCAAGGCGCTGGTCGAAATCTGGAGCCGTCTGGAGCTGCAGCTCGCGGCCTAATTGTCGTGACGCTTAGCCGTCGATTTTGGCGGAGTGGCCGCGTAGGTCGGCTTGGGATTCCCCTCACCCTGGACGATCGGCTGCCCGAGCGCTTCCTTATAGGCGTTGGGGATCATCGGATCGATGAACAGTCCCTCGAAATTGGCCTTGTTGCGCGGCGTGTCGCCGAACGGCGCGATGGTCTGGGCCCAATCGACTTTGGCCTTGACCTCGCCCACCGGCACCCCGGCCTTGGCGAGCGGGGCGACCTTGGTGCGAATGTCCGCGATGGCCACCGCCAATTTGCCTAGGTAAGCGGTGTCGGTCTGCGGCAAACCGTGACCGGGGATCAGCGTCCGGAAATTCAGCGCCTTCAATTTGCCGATGGTCTCGATCCAGTCGGAGGGGAAACTGAAGAAGCCGAAGGGCGTCGGGGCAACAACTATGTCCCCGCTCGCAACGACGCGCTCGTTCGGCAACCACGCGACCAGGTCGCCCTCGGTGTTGGCGCGACCGAGGTGTAGCAATTCCACCGGCCGCTCGGCGTCGGGGAGGAGCAGGCGATGCTCGAACGTCTCGGTGGGCGGAACGATGTAGGTGCCCGCGAACTCGTTGCCGAAAATCCTGAACTGGGCGATCGCCTTTTCGATACGCTCGCGCCGATCGGGCGCGGTCGCGGGATCGTCGTGGAGCTTTTGGTAATCGCTCAGCGCCTGTGCGACCTGCTTACCCATCGCGGCATCGGCTTTCGCGTCGGGGCGGTAACCGACGTCGAAAGCTTCGGGACCGAGCATCCCCTTTTCCGTGCCAATTGTCGCGATGATCCGCACCTTGGGAAAGGCGTTGCGGATCGCCGATACGCCTTGGGGATGGTCGTTGTGCCAGTGGGTGATGGCCACCGCCTTGATCGGCTTGGGTGACAGC
>JANNDN010000349.1:0-2641 GCA_031387795.1 Sphingomonas sp. | reverse complement strand
GTCGCCGAATATCAGGGCGCGTACAAGGTGACGCAGGGCCTGCTCGCGGAGTTCGGACCCAAACGCGTGGTCGACACGCCGATTACCGAATATGGCTTTGCCGGGGTCGGCGCGGGCGCGGCGATGGGCGGATTGAAGCCGATCGTCGAGTTCATGACCTTCAACTTCGCGATGCAGGCGATCGACCACATCATCAATTCGGCGGCCAAGACCAATTATATGTCGGGCGGACAGATGCGCTGCCCGATCGTGTTCCGCGGGCCCAATGGATCAGCGTCGCGGGTCGGGGCCCAGCACAGCCAGAATTACGGGCCGTGGTACGCGTCCGTCCCTGGCTTGATCGACATCGCGCCTTACAGCGCGGCCGACGCCAAGGGCCTGCTGAAGGCGGCGATCCGCTCCCCCGATCCGGTCGTCTTCCTCGAAAATGAACTGCTCTACGGCCAGAGCTTTGACGTCCCCGATGGCGACCATGTCGTTCCGATCGGCCTGGCGAGCGTGGTCCGCGCGGGCAAGGATGTGACGCTGGTCACTTATTCGATCGGGGTCGCGGTCGCGCTCGAGGCCGCCGAGACGCTCGCTGGCGAGGGCATCGAGGCCGAGGTTATCGACCTGCGCACGCTTCGCCCGCTCGACCGCAAGACCGTGCTCGAGAGTCTTTCCCGGACCAACCGGCTGGTGGTGGTGGAAGAAGGCTGGCCGACCTGCTCGATCGCCTCGGAGATCATGGCGATCTGCATGGAGGAAGGTTTCGACGACCTCGACGCGCCGGTGCTGCGCGTGACCAATAAGGACGTCCCGCTGCCCTATGCCGCCAACCTCGAGAAACTGGCGCTGATCAAGGCCGAGGACGTGGTCAAGGCGGCGAAATCGGTGTGTTACCGGTGACTGCCTCCCCTCCCGCTCGCGGGAGGGGTTGGGGGTGGGCCTGTGGCGCTCCCCCGACATGCCCACCCCGCGCTCGCCTACGGCGAGTCGTCCCCTCCCGCGAGCGGGAGGGGAGGTGAGGGACCGCGATCTCGTTCGCCTGTACTGGCCGGTCGAGCTACGGCCCGCTTTCGATGCACTCTTCGATCTTGACGATGCGATGGGCGACGTTGTCGCGCGGGCGACGCAACCGGCGCTCGCGGCGATCAAGCTTGCGTGGTGGCGCGAGCGGCTTGAGGAGCTGGACGGGGGTAAGACTCCTTCCGAGCCGCGCCTGCGCGCCGCGGCGCACGATCTGCTTCCTGCCGGGATTAGCGGCACCGATCTCGCTGCGCTCGAACGACCATGGGCCCTGCTTTTGATGAGCGACCAGCAGAATATCTTCATGGAGGGTGTGGCCTCGCGCGGCCCGACGGTCTTTAAACTTGCCGGAAAGCTGCTTGGCATTCCATTCGACGACCATCTGGAAAATGCAGCGCAAAGTTTCGCAGCTTCCGATCTTGCACGCCGTGGTATCTTCGATCTGGCACCCTTATCATTGCGGCGATCCACGCATCGAGCACCGCGACGAATGCGTCCGCTCACCTTGCTGGAAGCGCTTGCCCGCCGGGACATGAGCCGCGGCGGTCCGCCGTTCGAACCGGAAGCGACTCCGGGGCGGGCTTTCGCTTTGCTCCGGCACCGGCTGACCGGGCGGCTGTAGCTCCCAAGTTGACATAAGTGCCTCCGCAATGGAGCATGTGCTTGCCGGATCTCCTCGTTGGGGAGGCGGTATGGCGCGTTATTTTGCCGGGGTCGTGACGACGTTCCTGCTGCTCACCGGCGCCTTCCTGTTGTGGAAGAGCAATGCCGAGAGCCGCAGCGACCTGCCGCCCGCGCCGCCGCCGCGGCTGGCGATCAACCAAGGGGCGGCGATCGAGCTCGCGGCCATTCCCGAAGCACCCGGGGCTGATCCCAAATCGAAGGAGGAAAAACGCTTCGACCGCGCGGACAAGGACGATGACGGGCGCATCACGCTGGCTGAGCTGACCGAGCCCAGGCGCAAGCCCTTTGCCAAGCTCGACCTCAACCACGACGGGCGGCTGAGCTTCGAGGAGTGGGCGGTCAAGACGATCGACAAGTTCAAGGACGCCGATGCCAACGGGAATGGCGGCCTCACCCGCGAGGAATATGCCACCACCGCGCCCAAGCCTGCGAAAAAGAATAAGTGCGCGTGTTGAGCGAATTCCCCTCCCGCTAGCGGGAGGGGCTAGGGGAGGGCCTGTTCGTCGGCCGCCTCAGACAGGCCCTCCCCTTCGCTGCTGCGCAGCTCTTCCCCTCCCGCTGGCGGGAGGGGGGAAGCGGCTAGCCACTCGTCCAGCGCCGCCCGGGCGCGTTCGGTGTAGAGTTTCTTGCGGTCGCCCTTCTTGACCCGCGGGCCTTCGAGCGGGGGCATCAGTCCGAAATTGACGTTCATCGGCTGGTAGCAATCGGCGTCGGCATCGCCGGTGATGTGGTGAAGGAGCGCGCCGAGCGCAGTTTCGGGCGGGGGCGGGGCCAGCGTTTCGCGGCGCGCTTCGGCGATTGCGAAGCGTGCCGCGAGCAGGCCGATCGCGGCGCTCTCGACATAGCCTTCGCAGCCGGTGATCTGTCCGGCAAAGCGGATGTTGGGCTTCGACTTGAGCCGCAATTGCCGGTCGAGCAAAGCGGGCGACTTGATGAAGCTGTTGCGGTG
>JANNDN010000291.1:0-2705 GCA_031387795.1 Sphingomonas sp. | reverse complement strand
TTGCCGACCGTCAGCTCATCGCCATCGTCGAGCAGGCGATCGAACTGCGATCCGTCGCGGGCAAATTTTGTACCCTCGTTGAAGATTTTCCCGAACACGTCCTGGACGGTGGTGATGGTGCGGCCAATCGCCAGTTTCCCGCCGAGCTTTTCCTGGAGATAGGGCGCGGCCGAAAGGTGGTCGGCGTGGGCGTGGGTCTCGAGCAGCCATTCGACGGTCAGGCCGTGCTCCGCGACGTATGCCGCCATGGCGTCGGCGGACTGGAAGCCGGTGCGGCCCGAGGCCTCGTCGAAATCCCACACGCTGTCGACGATTGCGGCGGTCGCGGTCGCTGGATCGTGGACGACATAACTGATGGTAAAAGTCTCGGGGTCAAAGAAGCCCTTGACCACGGGCGCCGCGGCGCGGCCTTCGATCACCTCGCGGGCGACGGATATGGCGCGCGCGATCGGCTGGTCGGCGGTGGTCATGGCATCGATATAGTCGCAAGCGCGGTCTCTCGCATCCCTTATCGCTTCGCCTTGGCCTTGGCCTTGGCCGCTTTGGCGCGGGTCTCGGCGATGACCTTCTCGATCGGCGCCAGCTTGATCGCGCCAAAGCCGAGCGTGGAGCCAATGATGAATCCCGGAGTGCCGGTGAAGCCGAGCATTTCGGACTGCATCATGTTGCGCTCGATAAGGTCGTCGATGTCGCCCGACCGGCGCTTGAGGTCGGCCTGGAGCCGATCCCAGTCGGCACCGGCCTTGCGCGCCGCGGCCTCGATTTTCTTGTCGTCGAGCGGCCGCGATGCCGCCAGCAGCGCCTCGTGCACCGCCAGATATTTGTTCTGATACTTGGCCGCGATCGCGACCCGCGCCGCTTTCTCGGACGCCGCGCCGAACACCGGGATGTCGCGGAAGAGGATGCGGACCTTCTTGTCCTTCGCCATCAGCTCGCGAAGCATCGCGTGCGCCTCGCGGCAGTACGGGCATTGATAGTCGAGATATTCGACGATGGTGAAGTCGTAGCCCGGCGGCGCGTGGCGCGGGGCGTCGGGATCCTCGGTGAAATAGAGGCGCGCGACCTCGGACGGCGCATTGTCCGCGGGGGGCTGGACCTTGCGCGCTTCGGCCGGCGCGAAGGGGACCAGAGCGGTCAGGATGAGGAGGGCGCTGCGACCGAAAAACAGCCGGGCTGGCGAAGTCCGCGCGGCTCGGCTAGCCGACTGGGAATGACCCTGCTCGACATCTTCGTCCTGCTGTTGATCCTTGGCGGCGCCGCGATCGGCTTCATTCGCGGGCTGGTTCATGAAGTCATCTCGCTGCTCGGGTGGGTGGTCGCGATCGCCATGCTCAAGCTGTTCCATGGCCAATTGTCGAGCGGGTTGACCGGAACCTTCGGGAGCACTCCGTCGGCGGCCGCGGTGATCGCCTTCGCTTTGCTCTTCGTGCCCAGCTTCGTGCTGGTCAAGCTGCTCGCGCGGACGCTCGGCGGGCGGACCCGGCGCTCGCCGCTGCTGGGGCCGTTTGATCGTACTCTGGGCAGCGGGTTCGGGGCGCTCAAGGGTCTGCTCGGGGCGACTTTGTTCTTCCTCCTCGCCAACCTTGGCACCGACATGGTCTATGGCCCGCAGGCCGACCGGCCCGAATGGATGACTCGGTCGCGGACCTTCCCCTTGCTCAACGCCAGCGGGCGCGCGATCGTCGACTGGGTCGAGGCGCGGCGGCTGGCGGGCAAAGGGCAATGATCCGGCTCTACGACACGCTGGCGCGGAAGAAGCGCGACTTCGTCCCCGCGGACCCCGAGCGTATCACGATGTATGTGTGCGGGCCGACCGTTTACGGACGCGCGCACATCGGCAATGCCCGCCCGGCGGTGGTGTTCGACACGCTCGCCCGACTGATCCGGCATGAGTTCGGGGCGGGCAGCCTGACCTATGCCCGCAACGTCACCGACGTCGACGACAAGATCATCGCCGCGGCCGAGGCGGAAGGGGTCGATCCGGCGGTGATCACCGAGCGATTCGAGCAATATTACCTCGAGGACATGCGCGCTCTCGGCGTCCGCGATCCCGACATCGCGCCGCACGCGACGCAGGAAATCGGCCCGATGGTGGCGATGATCGAGCGGCTGATCGAGCTCGGCAACGCCTATGAGGCCGGAGGGCACGTGCTGTTTTCGGTGCCGAGCGACCCCGATTATGGCGTGCTCAGCCGCCGCGACCGCGACGCGATGATCGCCGGTGCGCGGGTCGAGGTCGCGCCCTACAAGCGCGATCCCGCCGACTTCGTGCTGTGGAAGCCGAGCGGTCCGGAGGTGATCGGCTGGGAGTCGCCCTGGGGCCGCGGACGCCCCGGCTGGCACATCGAATGTTCGGCGATGATCGCTGCGCGTTTGGGCGAAACGATCGACATCCACGGCGGCGGGCTCGACCTCATCTTCCCCCACCACGAGAACGAAATCGCCCAAAGCCGCTGCGCCCACGGCGGAGCTCCGCTGGCGCGCTATTGGGTCCACAACGGTTTCGTCGACATGGGCGCGGAGAAGATGTCGAAGTCGGTCGGGAATGTGGTGACGCCGAATGTGCTGCTGAAATCGCACGACGGCGAGACGCTTCGCCTCGCGCTGCTGTCCGCGCATTATCGGTCGCCACTGCCATGGACGGAAAGCCTGATCGCGCAGAGCAAGGCTACACTCGACGGGCTTTATCGCAAGGTTGGCGATGC
>JANNDN010000282.1:0-10934 GCA_031387795.1 Sphingomonas sp. | reverse complement strand
CGGCGCGGCGCATCAGCGCATAGACGCCCATGAACAGGAGCGCGGCCGCAAGCGCGGTGATGACGGAGGAGAGCGCGCCCTGCCCAAGGAAATCGCCCAGCGGCTGACTGGTCCGGCCATAGGATTTCTCGCGGTAATAATCGGCATAGAGCGCCCACGGCAGGGTCAGCACCGCCGACAGCAGGAAATAGGCCAAAACGACGAGGAAGGCGCCGAGGTTCTGCCGGCGCGGCGCGATCCGCTCCTGCAACCGGTCGAGCAGACCGGAACGGACGATCAACCAGGCGACGATCGCGGCGACGACCAGCGCCCACAGCAACAGCCATTCCCCGCCCAGCGTGTAATCATACGCTTTCTGCAGCGCGGCCGGCCCCAGGCCGTCGATATAGTGCGCGGTTGCCGCCGCCGGATCGACTGTCATTGTTGTCTCCCCTTCAGACCTTGGGTTGATGTCGCCCTAACGTGCTTCGAACCCCGCGACGCATTCGGCGACCCACCTCGCCGCGGTCAGCGCGCTGAGGTCGGTCGGGTCGAGCGGCGGGTCCCATTCGGTCAGGTCGATGGCGCGGACCCGCGGGTTTCCGGCGATCTCGCGCACTGCCCAGAAGAAATCGTCGACGCTCATTCCGCCCGGACGCGCGCCCGGCGCGCCGGGCATCTGGGCGCGGTCGATGACGTCGATGTCGCAATCGAGCAGGATCGCCTCGCACTGCGAAACATGGTCGAGCGCCTGGTCGACTGCCGCCTCGATCCCGTCGCGGCGGACATCCCCCATCGTTACGACGCAATGCCCACCGGCGAGCGCGTCGCGGTGCATATCCGCGCTGTTGGCGAACGGTGCCAGCCCGACCTGCGCGATGTTCGCGCCGGGGAGCCCGTCCGCGATCAAAGCGCGCACCGGATTGCCGTTGCTGAGGCCCGAATCGAGATCGCGCATGTCGAAATGCGCGTCGAGGGTGATCAGCCCGACCGACCCCAGTTCGCCCAGCGCCAGCAGCGCCGGCCGGGTGACCGCATTGTTGCCGCCGACGACCAGAGTCAGCGCATGGCGCTCGACCGCTTTTGCAACCGCCTCGCGGATGACGGGCGTGGCCGCTTCGATGGAAAGACCCGCAATCGCCACATCGCCATGATCGGCGATCGCGGTCCCCAATTCGCGGCCGGTGTCGATGTCATAGCGGCCGATCCGGCGCAGCGTTTCGCGCAGCCGCGCCGGCGCCTGGTCGCAGCCGCCCGGGGTAACCGATCCAAGGCCCAGTGGAACGCCGATCAGGCCGACCGGGGCGGCATCGTCGGCGCCAACCAGCAGTTCGGAGAGATTGGGCCAACCCGCCATGCCTTGTCCCTAGCAGCGGCTGTCGCCTAAGGCGATCCGACCATGTGGGACCGGCTGCTCGTCGACTGCAACATCGCAACCATGACGGGCGAGGGGCTCGGCGTGGTCGACAATGGCGCGATCGGAATCGTCGACGGCAAGATCGTCCGCGTCGGCAAGCGCACAGAGCTCGCCGGTTTCCGCGCTAAGGAAGTCACCCCGCTCGGCGGCGCTTGGGTCACGCCCGGGCTGATCGACTGTCACACCCACCTCCTCTTCGGGGGCACCAGAGCCGACGAGCACGCCATGCGCCGCGCCGGCGCGACCTATGAGGAGATCGCGCGCGCGGGCGGCGGCATCGCCTCGACCGTCGCCCGGACCGCGGCCGCGAGCGATGCCGAATTGCTCGCCAGCGCGCGGCGCCGGCTTGGCACGCTGACGGCTGGCGGCTGCACCACGGTCGAGGTCAAGACCGGCTACGGCCTCGACGTCGGCAGCGAGCTGCGCCTGCTGCGGCTCGCCGCCGAGCTCGGGGAAGGACAGGCGGTACGGATCGTCCCGACCCTGCTCGCGCTCCACGCCATTCCCGCCGCCCAGCGCGACCGGCGCGCGCATTATCTCGGCGAGATCATCGACAAGCTGTTGCCCGCCGCGGCCAAGACCAAGGCGACCAAAATTGTCGACGCTTATTGCGACACCATCGCGTTCACGCCGGAGGAGGTCGAGCGATTGTTCAAGGCCGCCGCGGCGAACGGGTTCCGGGTCCGCCTCCACGCCGAGCAATTGTCGAACCAGCACGGCGCATCGCTCGCTGCCCAGTATCGCGCGCTGTCGGCCGACCATCTCGAATATCTCGACGAGGACGGCGCCGCCGCGATGGCCGCCGCGGGGACCGTCGCGGTCCTCCTGCCGGGCGCATACTATGCACTCAATGAGGAGAAAAAGCCGCCGGTCGACCTTTTGCGTAAGCATAAGGTCGCAATGGCGGTGGCGACCGATTGCAACCCCGGCACCTCGCCGTTGCTGTCGCCGACGCTGGCCATCAACATGGCCTGCACTTTGTTCGGCCTGACGCCCGAGGAGGCGCTGGCAGGAATGACGGTCAATGCGGCGCGCGCGTTGGGACTCGAGCGCGAGGTCGGAGCCATCGGTGCGGGCAAAGCCGCGGACTTCGCCGTGTGGGAACTCGAGAGCCTCGCCGAGCTCGGTTACTGGATCGGGCTTCCGGGTCCGGCGCGGCGGATATTTGGAGGAATGGACGCTTGACCGATTCCCGACGCGACAACCGCCGCCACATCAAGGCGCGTACCGGGCCGCACCTGGTCGCAAAAAGCTGGCAGACCGAGGCCGCGGTGCGGATGCTGATGAACAATCTCGACGAGGAGGTCGCCGAGGACCCGCAGAGCCTGGTCGTCTATGGCGGGATCGGCCGCGCCGCGCGCAACTGGGCCTGTTACGACAAGATCGTCGAGGTGCTCGAGCGGCTCGATGACGACGAGACCCTGCTCGTCCAGTCGGGCAAGCCGGTCGGCGTTTTCCGCACCCATGCCGATGCGCCGCGGGTGCTGATCGCCAATTCCAACCTCGTGCCCAAATGGGCGACGTGGGAGAAGTTCAACGAACTCGATCGCCTGGGCTTGATGATGTACGGCCAGATGACCGCGGGCAGCTGGATCTACATCGGCACCCAGGGGATCGTCCAAGGCACGTACGAGACCTTCGCCGAAATGGGCCGCCAGCATTATGGCGGCGATCTCGGCGGCAAGTGGATCCTGACCGCGGGCCTCGGCGGCATGGGCGGCGCACAGCCGCTCGCCGCGGTCATGGCCGGCGCGCATTGCATCGCGGTCGAGGTGCAGGAAAGCTCGATCGAGAAGCGTCTCGCCACCCGCTATCTCGATCATCGCGCGACCAGCATCGACGAAGCGCTCGACATCATCGCCAAGGCCAAGCAACCGACCAGTGTCGGCCTGCTCGGTAACGCCGCCGAAATTCTCCCCGAAATGGTCGCGCGCGGAATTCGCCCCGATGCGGTCACCGACCAGACCAGCGCCCACGATCCCGCCAACGGTTATTGCCCGGCCGGCTGGAGCGTCGCCAAGTGGCAGCAGATGCGCGAGAAGGACCCCGCGGCAGTAGCCGAAGCCGCGCGCCATTCGATGGCTGCCCATGTCGAGGCGATGCTGGCGTTCAAGGCCATGGGCATTCCGACCTTCGATTATGGCAACAACATCCGCCAGGAAGCCTTCGACGACGGCGTCCTGAACGCGTTCGACTTCCCCGGCTTTGTCCCCGCCTACGTCCGCCCGCTCTTCTGCCGCGGGATCGGCCCGTTCCGCTGGGCCGCGCTGTCGGGCGATCCCGAGGACATTTATCGCACAGACGCCAAGGTCAAGGAGCTGATCCCCGACGACCCGCATCTCCACCACTGGCTCGACATGGCGCGCGAGCGAATCGCGTTCCAGGGGCTGCCGGCGCGGATCTGTTGGGTTGGTTTGGGCCAGCGCCACCGCTTGGGCCTCGCCTTCAATGGCATGGTGGCGTCGGGCGAGCTGAAAGCGCCGGTGGTCATCGGCCGCGACCATCTCGACAGCGGCAGCGTCGCTTCGCCCAACCGCGAAACGGAGGCGATGAAGGATGGCAGCGACGCGGTCAGCGACTGGCCGCTGCTCAACGCCTTGCTCAATACCGCGTCAGGCGCGACCTGGGTCTCGCTCCACCACGGCGGCGGAGTCGGCATGGGCTATTCGCAGCATTCGGGAATGGTCATCGTCGCCGACGGCACCGAGGAGGCTGCGGGACGCCTGCGCCGCGTCTTGTGGAACGACCCCGCCACCGGCGTCATGCGCCACGCCGATGCCGGCTATGCCGAAGCCATCGACTGCGCGCGCGAACAGGGGCTGGACCTGCCGATGATCGGCTGAACCGCGGGCCGCGACGCGTCTTACAGCGAGCCACTCAGCGATTTGTCGATCTCGACATATTGGCCTTCGACGCCCGAACCGAGTTCTTGATAGGCGCCGAGCGCGGCCACCGAGATGAGCGACGCGATCAGCGCATATTCGATGCCGGCGATGCCGCGCGTGTCGCGAACTAGCTTGAAAATGTTACGCATCATGCTCTCCTGAATAAGTGATTTGCCGGATAAGCGGCGAGCGTCCATTGAAGCTATGGGCCGATCCGATTGCGTCCCGAAACGGTACAGTCTGGAGTGTGATGACCGACCTGGTCACTGAAGCGATGGAGCGCGGCGACAGCGAGGAGCTGCGCGATATTTTGCGACGGGTTTGCGCGATCACGGGGATGGGCTTCGCCGCCGTCGCCCGCGTCACCGAACACCGTTGGATCGCCTGCCAGGTTGAAGACCGCATCGGCTTCGGTCTCGATCCCGGCGGCGAGCTCGAAATCCGCCAGACGATCTGTGACGAGATCCGCGCCAGCGGCGAAGCGGTCGTGTTCGACGACGCCACCGACGACATCAAATGGTCGCGCCATCCGGTCCCGGTGATCTACGGCTTCAAAAGCTATTGCAGCTTCCCCGTCTATCTTGCCGACGGCAGCTTCTGGGGGACGTTGTGCGCGATCGATCCGGAACGCCGGAAGGTCAGCGATTCCGAAATCACCGAGGTCTTGACCGACTACGCGCGGCGAGTCGGCGAGCTTCTATCGACGCAGTTGGCGGATGCTCGGTCCGGCGCGCGCGGTTAGTCTGGCCGGGCCGGACGAAGCGCTGTCCCCCGATCCCGAAATCTGCCAGATGGCCGCGCGATGCTGACTCTCGATCCGACCGCCACCGACCTTAGGACGTTGCGCCAATTGTGGAGTGGAGCGGCGGGCCGGCTCGACGGGCCGGCGATGGAGCGCATCGCCGCCTCGGCCGCGGCGGTCGGGCGGATCGTCGCGGGCGGCGAGACCGTCTACGGCGTCAACACCGGCTTCGGCCTGCTCGCCGATACGCGCATCCCGCCCGAGCGGCTGGCCGAGCTTCAGCGCAACTTGATATTGTCGCACAGCGCCGGGCTCGGCGAGCCGCTGCCGCGCCACGTCGTGCGGCTGATGATCATGCTCAAGATGCTTGGCCTCGGCCGCGGATTTTCGGGGGTGCGGCCGGTTGTCATCGATGCGCTTCAGGCGTTGCTCGACCGCGATGCGATGCCGGTCATCCCTTCACAGGGCAGCGTCGGCGCGAGCGGCGACCTCGCTCCGCTCGCCCATTTGATCGCGGCACTGATGGGTTTTGGGCGAATCGATGTCGCCGGTGACGTTCTTGGCGCCGCCGAGGCTCTCCAGAAACTCGGAATGAAACCGCTCGAACTCGGTCCCAAGGAAGGGCTCGCGCTCATCAACGGCACCCAGGCGTCGACCGCCATCGCGCTCGATGCCCTGTTCCTCGCCGAGCGGGTCTTCGCCGCGGGAATCGCGGCCGGCGCTTTGTCGGTCGATGCGCTCAAAGGGTCGATCCGGCCGTTCGACCCGCGCCTCAGCGAGGTCCGCGGCCAACCCGGGCAGGTCCGCGTCGTGGCGGCGCTGCGCGACTATCTCCACGGCTCGGCGATCGTCGCCAGTCATCAGGCGGGGTGCGGCAAGGTCCAGGACCCCTACAGCTTCCGCTGCCAGCCGCAGGTGATGGGCGCATCGCTCGACCTGCTCGTCAACGCCGCGCGGACGCTCGAGATCGAGGCATCGGCGGTGACCGACAATCCGATCGTCTTCGACGACGACGACAGCGCCATCAGCGGCGGCAATTTCCACGCCCAGCCAGTCGCCTTCGCCGCCGACATCATCGCTATGGCGGTGTGCGAGGTCGGATCGATTTCCGAACGGCGGACGAGCGTTCTCGTCGACCCCAAAATGAGCGGTCTCCCTGCGTTCCTGACGTCCGATTCGGGAGTCAATTCGGGGCTGATGATCCCGCAGGTCACCGCCGCCGCTCTGGTCGCCGAGAACCGCAGCATGGCTTTCCCCGCGAGCGTCGATTCGATCCCGACATCGGCCGGCCAGGAAGATCATGTCTCGATGGCGCCGATCGCCGCGCGCAAGGCGGCACGGATCGCGACCAATGCGGCAGGGATTGTGGCGGTCGAGTTGATTGCGGCCGCGCAGGGCGTCGATTTCCACGCGCCGCTCCTGACCTCGTCAGCCTTGCAGGCGGTCCATGGCCGCGTCCGCGCTTTGTCACCCCGGCTCGATGCCGACCGCTATTGGGCGGATGAAATGGCGGCCCTCCAGGATGCGGTCCTGGAGGGTTCCATCGTCACCAGCGAGTGGCTCTAGCGGCCTATTTCTCGCCGAGTGTGGCGAGGATATCGGCCGCGCTCATCGGCCCGTTGGCATAAGTGTCGGTGTGGCTTCCGATCATGGTCCGAAACTCGATGCTGGACCTGGGGCCGTAGGTGATCCCCATTTTCTTGGCGGCCGCATCGACGGCGTCATCCTCCGCCGCGGTCGTTTGCGGATTGATGACCATGAAATCCCAGCTGTCGCCCGAGGTGTGGACATAGACTTGCGCTGTTGCGACTCCGGCGGCCTGAGCAGCACGGGACTGCTGCGCCATCCATTTCAGAAGCGCGACCTGCTGTCCCGGTGCGGCGCGATAGAGCGACACGATGGTCTTGCCCGGCTCGGCGGCGACGGTCGGCGAAGCAAAGCACAGCGTAGCTGCCGCCATTGCGGCGGAAAGGTATCTGGCAATCATGTGAACCCCCATTGTTCGTGCCAATTTGGCGAGAGCGGCCCACCGTTTGGTGGACCGTCCGAATCTGGCGCTGAACGCAACGGGCGTCGGGATCGGCGGACCGAAATAACAGATTTATTCGACCGAGTCCCAGGCGCCGGCGAGTGCTTGAAGGCACGCGATTCAGCCGCGTGCGGCGGCCTCCCCGAACAGGTCGAGCAGCATTCCCCAGCCGCCGTCCATCGCCTCGAGTTCCTCGGCGGCGCCCTCGCCCATGCGCTCGAGATGGCGATGCTCGAAGTAGACCATCGTCCCGCTGTCGGTCGGCTCGAAACGGACCTCGACCTCGGTCACGAGTTCGGGGTCGAAGACGAACTCGCGATTGAGTTGCCACGCGAGGAGCAACCGGCGCGGCGGCTCATAGGCGACGACATGGCCCCAAGGATGCTCGCTTCCGTCCATTCCGACCTCATACCAGCGGCCGCCCGTGCGCGGCTCGATGATCACGTCCTTCTGGGTCGTGCCGTGCGCGATGCTATGCTGCTTGTGCCACCATTCGCCCATCCGGCTTGCGAACACTTCGAACGCGCGCTCGACGGGCGCCTTGACCTCGAGCGTCTTGACGATCGCCGCCGGCTTGATGCGTTGTGCCATCTGGCTCATTCCTCGTCCCCTGCTTCGGCCAGCGCCTTGAACGCGGCCAGCGATTGATCCCAATGATGGTCGAGCCACGCGCGCAGTTCGCCGAGCCCGCGCGGGTCGAGGTGATAGATGCGCGAGCGGCCCCGCTTCTCGTCGGTCACGAGCCCGGCCGTTTTGAGAATTTTGAGATGCTGCGAGACCGCCGGGCGGCTGACCGGGAGTCCGGCGGCGAGCTCCGCGACCCCGCGCGGGCGTTTCGCAACCCGCTCGAACACCGCGAGACGGGTCGGGTCGGCGAGGGCGGACAAGGCGCGGCCGCTGGGCATGGATTAATGCGTAAGCGCGGACTTACGCAAAGTCAATCCGGTTCAGCCAATCCTCGTCCAGCGCTGTTCCTTGCACACGATTCCGCTGATCAGGCAGCCGCGCACCACCAGCGTCGACTCGCCGATCATGCGGATCGTCGCGGGCGCGCGGAGGTTGCGCTTGGGGTCGAAGGCGCGGCCGCGATAGGTACCGTCGCCGCGGGCACGGAAATCGGTCATCACCTGGGTGCCGATGAGGTTGCTGGTGCCGCCCTTCTTGGCGGTCGCTTTGGCCTTGGCGTTGGCCTCGATGACGGTCGCGCAAAAAGCCGGACCGCACGGCGCCACGCGGACGGTGACGCTGCCCTTCGGATTGAGCCAGCGGCCCTCGATCGGGGCCTTGGCGAGCGCCGCCGTCGGCCACGCAGCGAGCATCGCGGTGAGCGAAGCGGTAAAGAGAATCTTGTTCATGCGCAGCGGTTTAGTGTCCATTTATGGCCAAAATGGCACGCCCAGATTGCGCTTCGATGAACCGGGAAGAGTCACGGATGCGCGTCGGCGGTCCTGTTCCACAGCTGCGAATCGCACAGCAGCCCGCCGAGCGCGCAGCCCGCGACCTTGATCTGATCGGGGCCGACGACATTGATTTTGGCCGCGGCGCGGATGTTGCGGTCGGGGACGAACAAGCGCCCGCGCCATTGGGTCGCGGTTTTCGGCTCGAGGTCGGTGAGCAACGATGCCCCGATCAGCTTCGGCGCATTTTTGTGCGCGTCCGCCTGGGCCGCGGCGCTGGCCCACTCGACCGTCCCGCAACGCGCTTCCCCGCACGGCGCGATCTGGATGATCACGCTCTTGTCGGGGTTGATCCAGCGCCCGTCGATCGACTGAGCGGGCGCCGCCTGGATGAGCAGCATTAAGGCAATTGCGGTGACTGACATGAACAAACTCCCCCGTGTGACCGAGCGAGCTTAATGGAAATCGCGGCTCTTGGGCAGGCATTGCACGTTGCGCGGGTGGACCATTGGCCGCGGGTGCGCGAGCGAGGGCGCCATCGCCCCGCCGCCGTCGCCGCGGCTGGTGACATCGGGCAGCGCATCTTCGCTCAAATGGCGCAGCATCGCGGTGTCATCCTCGAGGCGTGACGCGATGACATGGACCACCGCTTCATCATGCTGGACAATTCCGTGGACGGCCATCAGCCGCGCGCCCATGACCACGCTGCGCTGGGCGGCGAAGCGGTCGGGCCAGACGATCAGATTGGCGATCCCCGTCTCATCCTCCAGAGTGATGAAGCACACGCCCTTGGCCGACCCCGGGCGCTGGCGGATGAGGACGAGGCCCGCGATGCTCACCCGCTGGCCATAACGCAGCGAGCGCAGCCGGTCGGCGGTGATGAACCCGCGGCTCCCATAATGATCGCGCAGGAACGACAGCGGGTGCGCTTTGAGGCTCAGCCGCACGGTCTGGTAATCGTTCACCACATGCTCGGAGAGCGGCATTGCGGGGAGGCTCGCGGCGACCGCCTCCGCGCCCTCGTCGCGCGCCTCGGCGGCAAGGAACAGGGGCAGGTCCGGCGCTTGCTTCAAAGCGCGCGAATCCCACAGCGCCTGGCGCCGGTCGAGCCCGATCGAGCGGAAGGCGTCGGCCGCGGCGAGCCGCTCGATCGTCGCCACCCCGATCCGCGCCCGCGTCCGCAAGTCCTCGACATCCACGAACGGCCGCTCGCCCCGCGCCGCGACCAGCGCCAAGGCTTCGTCCCGCCTCAAGCCGTCGATCTGGCGCAGGCCCAACCTTAGTGCGAGGTAACCAACACCCGTTCGTCCTGAGCTTGTCGAAGGGCGTTTGCGAGAGGGCTGTGCCAAGCGCCCTTCGACTACGCGCTCCGCGCTTCGCTCAGGACGAACGGAAGGGGTAGGCTCCTCCACTCTCTCCAAACTCGAATCCCACCCACTCAAATTCACATCGACTTCGCGCACCTCCACCCCATGCTCCTGCGCATCCCGGACGATCTGCGCCGGCGCGTAAAAGCCCATCGGCTGCGAGTTGAGCAGCGCCGCTGCGAACACCGCCGGATAGCGCCATTTGAGCCAGCTCGAGACATAGACCAGATGCGCGAAGCTCGCCGCGTGGCTCTCGGGAAAGCCATATTCGCCGAAGCCGCGGATCTGGTGGAAGCAGCGCTCGGCGAAATCGGGGTCGTAACCGCGTTCCACCATCCGCCCGACCATCTTGTCCTGCAGCAGATCGATCGTCCCGCGACTACGAAAAGTCGCCATCGCCTTGCGCAGCTGGTTGGCCTCGGCGGGCGAGAATCGCGCCGCGTCGAGCGCAATCTTCATCGCTTGTTCCTGGAAGATGGGCACGCCGAGCGTCCGGCCCAGGATCTTTTCGAGCTCGTCCGGTTCACCATGGTCCAGCGACGGGCACGGGAAAGTCACCGGCTCCTTGCCCTGCCTGCGCTTGAGGTACGGGTGGACCATGTCGCCCTGGATCGGGCCGGGGCGAACGATCGCGACCTCGATGACGAGGTCGTAGAAGCAGCGCGGCTTGAGCCTCGGCAGCATGTTCATCTGCGCCCGGCTCTCGACCTGGAACACGCCCAGCGAATCGCCCTTGCACAGCATGTCGTAAACCGCCGGCACCTCGCGCGGGACGGTCGCCAGCTCGAACCGCTCGCCGTGGTGCTGCGCGATTAAATCGAACGCCTTGCGGATGCAGGTCAGCATGCCCAATGCCAGCACGTCGATCTTGAGGATGCCCAATTCCTCGATGTCGTCCTTGTCCCATTCGATGAAGGTGCGGTCGGGCATCGCGCCATTGCCGACGGGCACGGTCTCGATCAGCGGCCGCTCGGTCAGGATGAAGCCGCCGACGTGCTGCGACAGGTGGCGCGGGAAGCCGATCAGCTCATCGGCGAGCGCCAGGAGCTGGCGCACGCGCGGCGCGTCCGGATCCAGCCCGGCTTCCCGCACGCGTTCCGGCAGGACCGATTTCCCGT
>JANNDN010000254.1:0-2839 GCA_031387795.1 Sphingomonas sp. | reverse complement strand
AATCCGCTTGTGCTTGGAGCGGGTGGTTACGCCGCGTTTAACTCGTGCCATGTCTCATCCGCTCCTTATTTGAGGCCGTAGGGCGCCCAGAGCCTCACCCGCGCCGTATCGGCGTCGGCGAGCAACTCGGTGCCGCGGTTCTGGCGGATGTACTTGGCATTGTGGCTGATCAGGCGGTGGCGCTTGCCGGCGACGCCGTGCTTGATCTTGCCCGACGCGGTCATCTTGAATCGCTTCTTGACGCCGCTCTTGGTCTTGAGCTTGGGCATTTTCGTCTCCTTGTTGCCCCGCGCAATTTGCATTGGGGGGCGACGGTTCCGAACCGCCACGGCAGCCCTAACTGGCCGGGCGATTCGTTTTTCCAAAGATTTGGAAAGCGGGCGCGCCTATAACAGAGAGGCGGGCAAAGGCAAGCGCGTCACCACGGAATCACGCTCCCGTCATAGCTGAAGAAGCCGCCCGATTGGTCTGGCCCGAGTCCCGCGATGACCCGGCGTATGCCCGCGACGCTGTCCTCCGGCGACAGCGGGGCCGATGGTCCCCCCATCCGCGTCTGAACCCAGCCGGGGTGAAGCACCGCGCACGGCACCGCGGGATTGTCGACCGCAAGGCTCTTCCACGCCATGTTCAGCGCCGACTTGGACGAGCGATAGCCGATGAACCCGCCGGACGAATTGTCGGCGAGGCTGCCCATGCGCGTGCTGATCGCGACCAGCTTCCCGTTCGAGCGCGCAATCTTGGCGAGGACGGACTGCGCCAGCAGGAACGGGGCGATGGTGTTGACCGTAAACGTGTCTAGCCAGTCGCGCGCGTCGTCCGCGCTGGTCACCGACCGTGGCCCATAAGTGCCGGCGTTGGCGACGAGCAGGTCGAGCTCGTCCACCCGCTCGCCGAAGTCCGCGACCGCCTCAAGGTCGGTCATGTCGAGCGCTTCCACCCGCACTCCGTGCGCGTCGAACTCGGGGTTGGCCTGGCGGGCGGTGGCGATGACGGTCCAGCCGTCGGCGGCATATTGGCGGGCAAGTTCGAGGCCGAGACCACGGTTCGCGCCGGTGATGAGGACTGACGGCATGATGGGTTAACGCGCGGTGCGGCGTTCGGGATCAATCGAACAGGCTGGAGACTGACGCTTCCTCGGAAATCCGCTTGATCGCCTCGCCGAGCAGCGGCGCGATGCTGAGGCGGCGGATCTTGCCGCCGCCCGAATCGTCTTCGCCGGCGGCGATCGAATCGGTCACCACCAGTTCGCTCAGTTCGGACTTGGCGACCCGCGCCTCGGCCCCGCCCGACAGCACGCCGTGGGTCGAATAAGCGAATACGTCCACGGCGCCCTGTTGTTTGAGCGCGGCGGCGGCGTTGCACAAAGTACCCGCCGAATCGACGATGTCGTCGATGAGGATGCAGGTCCGTCCGTCGACGTCGCCGATGATGTTCATCACTTCGGATTCGCCCGCGCGCTCGCGGCGCTTGTCGACGATCGCCAGTGGCACGTTGCCGATGCGCTTGGCGAGGCTGCGCGCGCGGACCACCCCGCCAACGTCGGGCGAGACGACCATCAATTCGCGGTCGCCAAAGCGGTCCTTGATGTCGGCGGCGATCACCGGCGAAGCGAACAGATTGTCGGTGGGGATGTCGAAGAAGCCCTGGATCTGGCCGGCGTGGAGGTCGATCGAGAGCACCCGGTTGGCGCCCGCGGTGGTGATCAAATTGGCGACCAGCTTGGCACTGATCGGGGTCCGCGGACCCGGTTTGCGGTCCTGCCGGGCATAGCCGAAATAGGGCAAGACGGCGGTGATCCGATAGGCTGAAGCCCGGCGCAGCGCGTCGATGCAGATCAGCAATTCCATCAGATTGTCGTTGGCGGGGTAGCTGGTCGACTGGAGCACGAATACGTCCTCGCCGCGGACGTTCTCGTTGATCTCGACGAACACCTCCTCGTCGGCGAAGCGGCGCACGCTCGCGTCGGTCAAGGGCAGGCCGAGATAATCGGCGATGGAACGGGCCAGCGTCAGATTGCTGTTCCCGGCGAGCAATTTCATGATGTAGGCCCCGATATCATCTGCGGCATGGCCTTCGCCTTAGCGGTGCTTTCGAGCGGCGCAAATCCCAAGCCCAACGGCGACAGTGGGTCACCGACCAATCCGGACACGAGCGCGGCCTGAACCCATGGAAGCGGCCATATCTTCGACAACGGCGCCATCACCCGATCGCGAACCGCCGGGATCACTCGGCTGTCCGACTGATAGACCGGCGTGAAGAAGAGCGTGATCCACTGATAGAGGCGGACGTGCCGCCGACGCAGCACGACTGCGTGGCGAAGCCCATCCCGCGGGTTGCTCGTCTGACCTAGCCCGACCGCAAGGGCGAAAGCATCGAGCAGTGCCATGTTGGCGCCTTGACCCAATTGTGGGCTCGCCGAATGCCAGGAATCACCGATGTGAATGAGATTGCCTTCGACCGGATGGCGAAGAGTTCGATGGGAGTAGCGAGCAAACGTCAATTGTTCGAGTGAGGAGATCTGGTCGAGCAAGGGTCCCGTCGCGGGCCACAGCGCGCACACATCCTCCTTCCACTGGCCCAGTCCGGCCGCTCGCCATACTTTATGTTGATCCGCGCGCAGTGACCAGAAAAGAGCTGCCTGGGGCAGGCCATCAATCGGGTTCCGCCCAATGGGAAGAACTCCGGCCATGATGTTCGCGCGCCGATATCGCTGACTGAGTGCGGCAGGGTCAAACGCTTGGTCGGGCAAAGCGACATTGGTCCACAACGCTCCATAAGCGAGATCACGACCGCATTCCGGTGCCAGAGCGCTGCGGGTGCCGAGGGCGTCGATGATGAC
>JANNDN010000243.1:0-1769 GCA_031387795.1 Sphingomonas sp. | reverse complement strand
ATTTTCGAGCTTCCCGAGAAGGCGGCGTCGGGCAAAATCCGCCTCTCGCCCGTGCGCATCGTGGGCGAGGATGCGGTCGACCTGATCTACACGCCGGGCGCGGTGTCCGCCGCGGCGGTCGGCCTCGACCTGGTCGAGCTGCTGATCTGCAATAATTACGCCAATTATGTCTCGCGCCACCTCGTCGACCGGCGCAACTCTTATGCCCCGATCGCCAGCGAAATCGTCGTGCGTGACGGCCTCGAAATGCCCGACGGAGTCATGATCAGTCCTTCGGCACGCTGGATCGCGGTCAGCGATCTCGGCCACCAGCGGGTGGTCATTTACCGCAACGATCGCGAGCTTGGTCCGGCAAGCCGTCCGCACGCCGTGCTCAAGGGCGTGGACCATCCGCACGGCGTGCGCTTCACCGCGGATGAACGAGCGGTCCTTGTCGCCGATGCCAGCAAGCCGCTCGTCCGCGTCTACCGAAGCGACGGTGCGTGGGGTGGCGAGCACGAGCCTGATGCGTCGATCCGCGTGATGAGCGCGAAGAGTTTCAAGCGGGGCAGCAAAAATGGCTTCGTCGGCGGTCCAAAAGGCCTCGACGTCACGCGTGACGGAAGGTTGATGGTGATCAGCTGCCTCGAAGAACGGTTCGCCTTTTTCGACATGCGTTCGGTCCTCAACCAAAGCGATGTCGTCAAACCGGTCGCACGAGCCGAATCCGAGGGCATGCGCGAGGCGTTGCTGCGCTATCTGACTGCGGACCGTTCACGGATTGAGGAGGCGACGGAGGCGATCAGCCTCGCCAGCAAACTCGATCTTGCAAAGATCAGGAACAGCCGCTCTTACAAGATCACCGCCCCGCTCCGTTGGGCGCGGGCGCGATTGATCAAGGACGGCTAGCCGTTGGCGGCGATGAAGTCTTCGACCACCGGAGCGATTTGTTCGCGCCACTTGCGGCCGTTGAAGATGCCGTAATGGCCGACATCCTTGGCCATTAGATAGCGCTTCTTGGCTGGCGCCAGCTTCGTCGCCAGGTCGAGCGCAGCGCGGGTCTGGCCGAGCCCCGAAATATCGTCGCGCTCGCCCTCGATCGCGAGCAAGGCGATGTCGCGGATCGCCGCCGGATCGACCAGCCGCCCGCGATGCTTGAGCTTGCCCTTGGGCAGCAAATGCCGCTGAAAGACGACGTCGACGGTCTGCAGATAAAATTCCGCGGACATGTCGCACACCGACCGATATTCGTCGTAGAAATCGCGGGTCGCGTCGGCGCTTTCCTCGTCGCCCACCACGAGATGCTTGAACATCTCCCAATGGCTGATCAGGTGACTGCCGAGATTCATGGTCATGAAGCCGGCAAGCTGGAGGAAGCCCGGATACACTTTGCGCCCCGAGCCAGGGTAGATCATTGGCACGGTCGCGATGACATTGTTCTGGAACCAGCTGTGCGGGCGTTTGGTGGCGAGGATGTTGACCGCGGTCGGCGCTTGGCGCGTATCGACCGGGCCGCCCATCATGGTCAGCGTCTTGGGCCGCCACTCGGCCTTGTCCGCGGCCATCAAGGCGGTTGCGGCATAAGCCGGAACCGAGGGCTGGCAGACCGCGATGACATGCGGCCGCTCGCCGCGCTCTTCGCCGATCGCCTCAAGGAAGCGGATCAGATAATCGACATAATCGTCAAGGTCGAAATCGCCCTTGGCGAGCGGGACCATCTTCGCGTCGGCCCAATCGGTGATGTAGACATCGTGCTTCGGCAGCATCCGCTCGACCGTTCCCCGCAGCAG
>JANNDN010000188.1:0-5483 GCA_031387795.1 Sphingomonas sp. | reverse complement strand
GAACGGTCTCCCAGCAGTTTGTGCCCCATGTATCAGTACCGCGAGTGTCGGTCGTGACGTCAATCACCGCATTGGCCCCCGCGCGCAGCGCCTTGAGACGTAATTGTGCGAATGCATCACCACTCGATGCGGGCTTATCCCACATCTTATTCTTGCAGCTATACGCAGTGATCGCGCCAATCGTTCGAACGATTTCAGGATAGTTTGTCCCCACGGGGAACAGCCGAACATTAAGGGCTGCCTGGGCCTCCTGCGGAGGCACCTTCGCCATTTCAACGCGTTCCACGAACGGCGCACAGCTTGAAGCTGCCAACGCGACTACACCAATTAGCGGCAACAGCGACTCGAAACGCACGGAGCCCTCCCTGATCAGACGTATAGGGTGTCGACCGGAGTGGCTGCAATGGGTGGAAAGCGGACATTGGTTGGCATACGGCTAGAGCAATAGCGGCGCCGTCATGAGCTGCACGGATTTGCGAGGGAAGAGCATGATCGAACCGGTACGGCCGATCCCAATCGATGACATCGAGCAGGCGCACATTCGGATCGCGGGAACGGTGCTTCGTACACCATTGGTGAAGCTGGATCTCGGCGACGACGCGCCGGACATCCGCCTTAAACTCGAAAATCTGCAGCCGACCAATGCCTACAAGATCCGCGGCGCGGCGAATGCCGTTGCGCGCCTGTCCGATGTCGAGCGTGCGCGCGGCGTCTGGACTATTAGCGCCGGCAATGCCGGGCAGGGCGTTGCCTATGCGGCGCGGCAATTCGGCATTGCTTGCACCGTCGTCGCGATTGAGACGGCGCCGCAGACCAAGCTCGACCGGATGCGGGCGCTTGGAGCGACCATCGTTCCCGTGTCCTACGACGAGGCCTGGAAGGCTGCGGAAGCCCATGAATATGCGGGACTCGACGGCACTTTTATCCACCCGTTCGACAATCATGATTTCATCGCCGGACATGGCACCATGGGCCTAGAAATATTGGAAGACGTCCCCGACGTGCGCACCGTGATCGCCGCGATTGGCGGCGGAGGACTGATTACCGGCGTGGGTAGCGCCATCAAATCGGTGCGCCCCGATGTCGTCGTCCTCGGCGCAGAGCCCGAAACCGCCGCTCCCTACGCCACCTCGCTGCGGGAGGGTGGCCCCCGCAAGTTCCCCGACTGGCAGGCCTCATTCGTCGATGGCGCGGGCGGAAAAAGCGTTACGGAACGGATGTGGCAGCGAATGCGACCGGTCGCGGACGGCGCGATCACAGTCTCGCTACACCAAACCAGCGAGGCCATGCGCCTAATCGCAGAGAAGACGCGGACAATCGCCGAAGGAGCGGGCGCACTGTCGCTCGCGGCTGCGCTCACTGGCCAAGCCGGGCAAGGTCCGATCGTCTGCATTGTTTCGGGGGGCAACATCGACCTCAAGGCGTTCGCAGAGCTCGTCGCCATCTAGTTCCCGAAGAATGCAGTCCCCGGTAATGTCTGCAATGGGTCGAAAACGGACTTTACCCGATGGCGGCCCCGGCGACGACGAGCGCGAGCGGCGAACCTCCAGCCTACCTGTCACTGCTACTCCACGCTCAAAACGAGAGTTAGAAGCTGATCGTTGCCGATGGTTAGGGGCGCCACGTCAAGCGGCGCCCCCGCAATCACTGGGCCTTATGGTCTTTGTGATCCTGAGGTGCCGGAGCAGTGGATGTGCCTGACTTGGCACCATGGTCCTTGCCATGTTGCATCATCATCTCCTCGCAGTGCTTGTGCATCGCTGCCATGTCCTTGTGCATCGCGGCCATGTCTTTGTGCATCGCCGTCATGCTTGTTGGCATCGTTGCCATTTGCTTGGCATGGTCCTGATGCTGCTGGCCCTGTGGGGCAGCAGTCTGGGCATGGCTCGCGTGCGGGTCAGCGGCCGGAGGGGTCTGCGCCATAGCTGGCACAGCCAAAGCAAGCGCGAACGCGCCAATCATGATCGTCTTCATGTCAATTCTCCGTGAAATCGAATGGGGGGGTCGGTTCAATTTCATGCTCAAGATGGTGCTGCGAAGCTTGCGGGACAATGAGCGTGGTCAATCTGTTGTTTCCAGGCTGCCGAGTATCGGGCAGTCCGGCACCCCTCCTGAAGAAAATCCGATGCCTAGTCGGGCCGTCGACATCCATAGCGGCCTGCTCTCGCGCAAACTGCGGGGGATCAACATCACAGTTTCTGTCGTAGCTTATGGAAGGGTCCCAACCCTGACCCAATCGAGGTGGTAAGGTTGGCATACGTTCAGCAGAGCTGAGGGCGATTGCCTTGTGAAAGGGGTGGTGCCGCTTACAGGACTCGAACCTGTGACCCCATCATTACGAATGATGTGCTCTACCAGCTGAGCTAAAGCGGCCTGGCTTCCGTATCGCCGGAAGAAGAGGCGGCGCCCTACCAGTGCGTCTGGCGGCGGGCAAGGGCCGCCATGGCCCCTGGCGGCGACCGCTTCGGGGTTGTCCCTCCAAAGGGCTGGGGGCTATAGGCGCGGCGGCCCTTTCGCCCGGAGCAGCCCTGTCCATGACGGCCCATTCCCGACTGGCATCAAGCCTGGTCGACACGATTCGCAAGGCGCTGACCGCGCACGCGCTACCCGGCGAGACCGCTGGCCTGGCGCGCGATTCCGAGCGCGACGCGGCGGAGTTCCTGGCCTCGGTCGCGGCGCAGCGCGAATGGGGCGAGCTGGCGCTGAAGATTGAATCGGTCGGCGGCGAGGCCGGCAACCGGCGGATGCGGATCGGGATCGTCAACGACGACATGCCCTTCCTCGTCGATTCGGTCGCCAATGCGATCGCCTCGCGCCACCTCACCATCCACCGCCTGCTCCACCCGGTGATCTGCGTCGAGCGCGAGAGCGACGGGTCGCTCAAGGCGGCGGAGGGCTTCTGCCAGGATCGCAACCGCCGCGAATCGATGATGTATGTCGAGCTCGACCGCGCCGATGCCCGTGGCCGGCAGGAGCTTGCCGCCGACCTCCGCCGGGTGCTCACCGACGTCCGCCTGGCGGTACGCGACTGGACCAAGCTGCAGGAGCGGATGCGCGCCGACGCGGCCTCGATCGACGACGCCGAGGGCCGCGCCTTGCTCGAATGGTTCGCCGATGGCGCCATGACGTTGCTTGGCTTCCACGTCGAGCGGCCGACCGGCCAGCCGACAGAGACGCTCGGCATTTTCAGCGTCCCCGGCGATCCGACCGACGAGGGAGGCTGCCTCAACGCCATGCATTACCTCGAGGATGGCGGCGAAATGCCGCTGATGGCCAAGGCCGAGCGCAAGTCGACCGTCCACCGCCGGGTCCCGCTCGACCTCGTCGTCGTGCCTGTCACGGGGACCGGCAAGAAGGTCGCCGGGATCGGCATCCACGCCGGCCTGTGGACCAGCGAGGCGCTGCGCGTGCCGCCCGAGAAAGTGCCGGTCCTGCGCCGCCGCCTCGAACAGCTCGACCGCGATTTCGGCTTCGATCCCAAGGGGCATAGCGGCAAGGCGCTGCGCCACGCGGTCGCGTCGTTGCCGCGCGATTTGCTGCTCGTCATCGACCATGAATCCTTGCGCCAGCTGGTGCTGACCGCGATGTCGCTCGCCGACCGTCCGCGCCCGGCGCTGCTCCAGGTCCGAAGCATCCTCAAAGGCCAGCTGTTCAGCTTCGTCTGGCTGCCGCGCGAGGAACTCACCACCGCGCGCCGGACCGCAATCGCGATGCTGCTCGCGGCCGAGGTCGGGCGCGAAGTGACGAGCTGGTCGGTCGAGCTCGGCGACGGCGACCTCGCGCTCATCCGCTACACCCAATATATCGAGGAAGACGCGCCGCTGCCCGACGCCGAGGCGCTCGACGCAGCGGTCGTCGAGATGGTCCGCGGCTGGGGCCCGGCGGTCGAGGGCGAGCTCATCGCCGCGGCCGGAGCGGCGCGCGCGACCCGCCTCGCGCTGACCTATATCCACAGCTTCCCCGACGGCTATCGCGCCCGCACCGCGCCCGACGAGGGCTCGGCCGACATCCTCCGGCTGAGCACGCTGTCGAGCGATCAGGATCGCGATGTCCGCATTAGCCGGTTCGCCGAAGACGCGTCGTGTCAGCTGCGGCTCAAGACCTATCGCAAGGGGGGGCTCATCCCGCTGTCCGAAGCGGTCCCGGTGCTCGAGAATTTCGGCTTCCGCGTGCTCGAGGAAATTCCCACCGCGCTGGCGGGCGGGCAGGGCTATATCCACGACTTCCTGGTCGAGGTGTCGAGCGAGGCCGGCATGGCCGCCTTGCTCGAGCGCACCGGGCAGATCGAGCGCGCGATCGCCAACGTTCTGTGCGGAGCGGCCGAGAACGACGAGTTCAACCAGCTTGTGCTCTATGCCGCGCTCGATACTCGCGAGGTGGTCTGGCTCCGCGCCTGGTTCCGCTACCTGCGCCAGACCGGCAGCAGCTTCGGGCTGATCACCATCGTCGATGCTTTGCGCCGCGCTCCGGGTGCGACCCGCTCGATGATCGAATTGTTCACCGCGGCCCACGATCCCGCGATCAGGCACCGCGAAAAGGCGGTCGAGGGTCATCGCGCCGATTTCCAGTCCGCACTGGCGAGCATCAAATCGATCGACGACGACCGTATTCTTCGCCGCCTTGGCGCGCTGGTTGATGCGATCGTTCGTACCAACGCCTTTGCCGAAGCGGCGAAGGAGGCGCTGGCGTTCAAGATCGACAGCGCGCTGGTGCCGGGGCTGCCGCGACCGGTGCCGTGGCGCGAGATCTGGGTGTACAGCCCGCGCATCGAGGGCATCCATCTGCGCGGCGGCCCGATCGCTCGCGGCGGGCTTCGCTGGTCCGACCGGCGCGACGATTTCCGTACCGAAATCCTCGGCCTGATGAAGGCGCAATTGGTCAAGAATGCGGTGATCGTGCCAACGGGCGCCAAGGGCGGCTTCTATCCCAAGCAATTGCCCGATCCGGCGGTCGACCGCGACGCCTGGCTCGCCGAGGGAACCGAAAGCTACCGCATCTTCATCCGCTCCTTGCTCTCGATCACCGACAACCTCGTCAACGACAAGGTCGTCCACCCCGCCGATGTCGTCATCCGCGACGGCGACGATCCCTATTTCGTGGTCGCCGCGGACAAGGGCACCGCGAGCTTTTCCGACGTCGCCAACGCCATCGCGCTCGACCGCAATTTCTGGCTCGGCGACGCTTTCGCCAGCGGCGGGTCCAACGGCTATGACCACAAAGCGATGGGGATCACCGCCAAGGGCGCGTGGATTTCGGTCGTCCGCCATTTCCTGGAAATGGGCATCGACGTGCAGTCGGAGCCGGTGCTGGTGGCGGGTTGCGGCGACATGTCGGGCGACGTGTTCGGCAACGGCATGCTGCTCAGCCGCTCGATCAAGCTGGTCGCGGCGTTCGACCATCGCAATATCTTCATCGACCCCAACCCCGACCCCGAAACCAGCTGGAACGAGCGCCAGCGGATGTTCGAACTGCCGCGCTCGAGC
>JANNDN010000183.1:0-3558 GCA_031387795.1 Sphingomonas sp. | reverse complement strand
ACCTCGACCAGATCGAGGTCGATCAATTCCCGCGCCTGCCCGCTCTGCCGCGCCTCCCTAACCCGATATCCAAAGCTCAATCCGTCGATCGCGCCGCCCGCGACCAGCCGCGCCGCGCGGGCATCGCCCACACTCGCGATCACCCTGAGCCCGCGTTTGTCCTCGCTCAGATGCTCGATCCGCCCGATCACCTGGCCCGACTTGTGCTGGAGCAGCAGCGGGATCTCCCCCACCCGCTCCAGCGCCCGCGCGAACGCCCCCTTCCGAACGATATCGCCACCACGATCAGGCCGGTCGAACACCGCCGCATAACCCGCGAACCGCACGCTCATTGCACCAAATCGGTCAATCGCAACCGCACCGCGATCCCGATCAACAACAGCGCCAGCAACAGCCGCGTCACCCATGTCACGACCGCCCGCCACGCACTGCGCTTGGCATCGCGCCACGCGCTCAGCAGCTCGCGCAATTCGTCCATGTCGCGCCGCGCCCGCGCGTCGTCGAGCCCGAGTTGCGCCAACGCTCGCCGCGCCCCCGCCTGGCTCGATTCCTCGACCAGCGCACGCAGCGTCACCAAATCGCCCCCGCGCCCCTCGGCCTGCGCCATCAAAGTCGCGAGCAAGGCGTCGGGGCCGCTCATCACTCGCCCGCTCCCGCCCGCGCCGCAAACCCCAGCATATCCCGCTTCTCGTCCTCGCTCAGAAACCCTGCGGCATTGACCTGCTCCCACAATTTGGCGCGGTCGTCGGCGAGCTCGCTCAATTGATCTTCATCGACGCTCAACCGCACCTCGCCCAGCCAGTCGCCGAGCATCGCTTCCAGCCCGCTCAAGAACCTCCGCGCCTTCGGGAGGACCGTCTGGCGATACAGCGCCCGCCCCGCTTCGCGCGCATTGGCGTAGGTCGCGTCGCCGGGCAGCCCGACCAGCACCGGCGGCACCCCAAAAGCGAGCGCGATGTCGCGCGCCGCGGCTTCCTTCAGTGCCACGAAATCCATGTCCGCCGGGGTCAGGCTTAGCGCGGTCCATTTCAATCCGCCCTCCAGGAGCAGCGGCCGCCCGGCATTGCCGGAACCCGCGAACTCGCGCGCCAATTCGTCCTTCAATCGCTCGAACTGGTCGCCGCTGAGCACGCTTCCGTCCGCCGGCTCATAGGTCAGCGCCCCGCTCGGCCGCGCGGCATTGTCGAGCAGCGCCTTGTTCCACCGCACCGCGCGATTGTGCAGGCTCGCCGCCGCGCACGCCGCATCGACGCAACCCAGGCCATAATGGTCGTCGCGCGGGTGCAGCGCTTTCCGAGGCGCGACCTGGCGCCGGGCCAGCGCATCCTCGCGCTGCACCCGCACCTCGCGCCCCGCGGCGCGATAAAGATAGGCCACCGGCCAGCCCTTTTCGTCGCTGATCACCGCCACCCGCTCGGGCCGCAGCTGCTGCAGTTCCGACGGCGCCTCGCCATCCTCGCTGATCAATTGCACATAGGCATTGCCGTGGAGCAACAAATTCGCCGCAATCCCCTCGAGCAGCCCGTCGGCGCGAACCAGTATTTCCGCGCGCTCGTCGCCCAGGACATCGATCGTCAGCGCGCCGAGCATCCCCGCGACCAGCCGCACCGAGCGCTGGCCGACGGGATTGCGCCGATAGACCTCCTCGAACTGCTCGGAATAAGAGCGAGCAATCCCTTCGCCGCCGCCATTCGCGAGCTCCGCGGACAGCCACGAAGGCACAAACGGCCTCACGTCCGCCGGCGCACTCTTGCGCCCGAACCACCAATTCATGGATTGCTCCTAAGCTTGAGTACCCGAGCATAAGGCCGCCGACGCGCGGCACGCGCGACGCCGGTCTTATGTCGAAGAGAGTACGAAAGTCGGCCGACCTGCCGCAAACGCGGACAGGATCGACGTCACGGGATTTACTCCCGTGACGGCTTTTACCGTTTAATTAAACCTGCGCCGCTATCCCACCCAAATGCCGCCGCTGCCCGCCGCGATCCTCGTCCTCGCGCTCATCAACGCCTGGACCATCCTGCGCTTCTGGCAAGACAAGCAGCGCGCCCAAAACGGCGAACGCCGAATCCCCGAATCCAACCTCCTCGGTCTCGCTCTCATCGGCGGCGCTCCCGGCGCGCTCCTCGCCCGCAGCTGGTTCCGCCACAAGACCCGCAAGGAGCCGTTCTCGACCTATTTGACGCTCATCGCCGTCGTCCAGATCGGCGCTCTGGTCGGCTTCGGATTTCTCTGATCACAACCTCCGCAGCCGCGGCAGCCCGGATTGTTTTCGTCATCCCGGACTTGATCCGGGATCCAGTTTCTTGTCCCTATTCGTCCGTGAGATCGACAGCCCTTCTCTACCCGGCGCTCATCGCCGCATCCTTCGTTCTTTCGGCATGCGAGCGAGCGGCCATCGACTCGTCGCAAAGCCTGGTCGGCGCAGATCGCATTCCTTCGAGCGGCGAACTCTCGCGTGAAACGATTGAGGTAAATCGCGGATTTGGCGAAAGCAGCAACGGCCTGCTCGTATACGAGCTTACTCCCGACAATCGCCTCACTGTCAGTGTCGAAAATACAACGAACAACGAAAACGCCGTGCGCATTGCTACAAAAGATGTTTTCAAAATTCCCGGCGTCACGGCTGAGCGAGCGCGCCGTGCGCTCTGGCGCTTACGTCCCGAGAAGACGAACGGCTTGGCTGAAGAGGCGCGCCCATTGGGATGCACCCGGCAATTTGACCACGACTGGGGCGCATTGGCTGTCATTTTCGTGGCGCCTGACCCGCACGCGGAATTTAAAAACAAGCTAAGGGTTTTCGTTCTCCCCGACCCCGAAAGTTGCGGGACCAAGGCCGCTACCGAAGCGCGAATGATCGTGCGCAATGTGATTGCAGCATTCCCACCGTCGCGCGTCGCAAAAGAATTTGATCGTCAAACAGACGGCGCCTGGGCCCTCACAACCTCCGCACCCTAGGCACTCCGCTCCGCGTCTCGCTGAGCGCCGTCAGCGCCCATACCATCGCGTCCGCCCGGTCGGGCGATCGCCCCGGCCCCTGATAATCGCCGCCAACCACCATCCCCGCCAGCTCGTCCTCGAGCGAGCCGAACGCCCCCGCCAGCACCGCGCGACCGTTTTCGAACATCAGCGCGATCGGCTCGGCCCGCGCCACCTTGCCGCGTGACGCATGGACCAGCCGCACCTTCAGCCCGCTGTCGGCGGCTTTCAGCACGCTTTCGACCATCGCCCCGCCGTTGTTCGCCTCGGCCACGACCAGGCCCGCGTCCCACCGCGCCGCCGCCGCCGCGACCCGGCTCGACCAGCCCTCGACGCTCAGGCCTTGGATGCTCTCGTCGGCCAGCACATACAGCCGTCCCGCCGCCGACCCCGCGACCACGACCCCGCACGCATCCGAACGCTCGTTCACCCCCGCGGGCGGATCGACCCCGACCACGATCCGGTCGAATTTTGGGACCGGTCCTAAAAACCGGCTCCGCGTCAGCAGATCGCGCGGCCACAACGCGCCCTCGATCTCGAAATCCAGCTCGCCGTCCAGTTCCTGCCGCCCGAGCCGCG
>JANNDN010000178.1:0-10339 GCA_031387795.1 Sphingomonas sp. | reverse complement strand
GTCGCGACGACCATCGCACCGGCATTGACGATATTGTTGGCGGCGACCGTCCGCGCGGTCTCCGACTTGGGCACGGTCGTCGTCAGGAAGGCGTAGAGCGGGACCACGAACATGCCCCCCGCGACCGCCACGCCGAGGAGGTCTACGACCACCATCCAACTGTGGGGAACGGTGAGGAAGGTCTGGATGTCGTGAAGCCCGCCCGAATGAACCGGCCAATCGCGGACGCGGCGGAAAAGGTCGAGCACGAACGCCCCCATGGCCAGCGCCGAGAGCGGAGCATAGCGCGCCGAGACGCGGTTCTTGAGCAGCCGGTTAACCACCACCGAGCCGATCGCCACGCCGACCGAGAAGACCGACAGGAAGAGGGTCGCGACGGTCTGGTCGGAGCTGAGCCCATTCTTGACCAAGGGCGGAAATTGCGCCGCGAGCACCGCGCCCATCGCCCAGAAGAAGCTGATCGAGAGGATGGCGAGGAACAGGCGCTTGATGTGCATCGTCGCGCTGACCAGGCGGATCGAGGCGCGGACGATGTGCCAGTCCATGCCGCGATCGGGAAAGCCGGGGATTTCGGGGTCGTCAACTGCGGGGGCAGGGGGCACGAAACCGCCCGCAATCCGCCCGAGCACGGCCACCACCAGCACGCCCACCGCGGCGAACTCGGCATGATAGCTGCCGTCGGGGCGCTGGAGCACGAGGATGCCGCCCAGGATCGTACCGCCGAGGATGGCGATATAGGTGCCGGCCTCGACCAGCCCGGTGCCGCCGAGCACCTCGTCCTTTTCGAGATGCTGGGGCAGAATCGCATATTTGATCGGGCCGAAGAAGGTCGAGTGGACGCCCATCGCGGTCAAGGCGACGAGCAGCAGCGGAATATTGTGGAGGATCAGGCCCGCGGCGCCAAACCCCATGATGAGGATTTCGACGCTCTTCACAATGCGGATGATCGCGGCCTTGTCATTGCCGTCGGCGAGCTGCCCGGCGAGCGCCGAGAAGAGGAAGAAGGGCGCGATAAACAGAGCGCCGGCGATGGCGCTGAAGGTCGCTTCCTGCTCGGCATCGCCATAGATGCCATAGATCACCAGCATGACCATCGCGGTGCGGAACAGATTGTCGTTGAAGGCGCCGAGGAACTGCGTGACGAACAACGGCACGAAGCGCCGCGCGCGCAGCAAATGGGCGACGTTCTGGATCAAGGCCTAGGCGCTGGGGCTGGTCACGATGGGCCAGACGCATAGCCAGCTTTGCGTCCGCCGCCAAACGCTATAACGCGGGGCCTGCGCGATGCTTACCCTGCCCAACCTTCTCACTTTGTCGCGGATCTTCGCGGTGCCGATCCTGGTGCTACTGTTGTGGCGCCCGACGCCGATCGACTATCTCGTCACCTTCATTCTCTACTGCATCGTCGGCATCACCGATTATTTCGACGGCTATCTTGCTCGCGCGCAGGGCCAGATCAGCCGCCTCGGCCAGTTTCTCGACCCGATCGCCGACAAGATCATGATCGCGGCGGTGCTGATCATGCTGATCTCGAGCCGCAAGGCCAATCCCGAGCCCGAGATCGCCGGGCTGCACATCATCGCCGCTTTAATCATCCTGATGCGCGAGATCATCGTTTCGGGGCTGCGCGAGTTCCTGGCGCCGCATAATGTCGCGGTGCCGGTGAGCACGCTCGCGAAATGGAAAACGACGTTTCAGATGGTGGCTTTGGGAGCGCTGATCCTCGGCGGCGCCTTCCCCATTCAGAGCTGGATCCACGACGTCGGGCTGGTCTGCCTGTGGGCGGCGGCGACGCTCACTCTCATCACCGGCTATGATTATCTGAGGCTCGGCCTCAAGCACATGGACTGATCCGCTCCGCCCCGGCCGGAACAAGGCGGGGGACGAGTTCGCGGGCGAGCCCCGCCAGGCTTTCGGCAAGCAATCGGAACTCATCCTCGCGCGGGCTCGAGCGTCGCCAGACGAGTGCGATGCGGCGGCTATTGAGCGGCGAATCGAGCGCCCGGGCGCGGACGTTGGTGCCCTCGAGAATGCCGGCGTCGAGCGCCATTTGCGGGACAAAAGTCAGCCCCAGACCATTGTCGACCATCTGCACCAAGGTGTGGAGCGAGGTGCCCATCATCGACGCTCCCGCGCGCAGTTCGGGGCGGTTGCAGGCGGCGAGCGCATGATCCTTGAGGCAATGGCCGTCCTCGAGCAGCAGCAATCGTGCCTCGTCGATCCCGCCGGCCTTCACGCTGTCGCCCTCGGGAGCCTCGTCACCGGGGAAGGCGACGAACAAGCGGTCGTCGAACAATTCGGCGGCCTCGACATCGCCGCACGCGAACGGCACCGCGAGCAGGACGCAATCGAGCTGACCGCGGTGGAGCGCCTCGCAGGCGGCCTGGCTAGTCTCCTCGCGCAAAAACAGCCGGAGCTTGGGCCAACGCCGGCGGAGGCGCGGAAGCATGGCCGGGAGCAGGAACGGAGCAATCGTTGGAATGACCCCGAGGCGCAGCTCGCCGGTCAGCGGCTGGCTCTCGGCGCGGGCGAGGTCGGCGAGTTCGTCGCTCTCGCGCAGCACGCGCAGCGCCTTATCCGCGATTCGCGAGCCCAATGGCGTGAAGCGCACCACGCGCTTGGTCCGCTCGACCAAGGTGGTCCCCAGTGACACCTCGAGATCGCGGATCCCGGCCGACAAAGTCGATTGGGTGACGAAGCAGGATTCGGCGGCGCGGCCGAAATGGCCGTGGCGGCGTAGCGCGACCAGATATTGCAACTGGCGGATGGTCGGGAGGTGGGCGGTCATCGGCTCGCTCGATTAAAGACGGACGTCTAATCGGTTCGAACGAAGAAGGCGATTCCGGCGGGCGCTGGAAATCCGCGCCGAGACGCCTTAGATTGCATCACGTAACAATCAGGGTGGCCGCTTTTGTCCCTCGGGCTCATTGCTTATCTCGATTCGGTCAAGGCCCGCGATCCCGCGGCGCGCTCGCGCTGGGACGTGCTGTTCTATCCCGGAACGTTGTCGCTCGCCTTTCACCGGATCGCCCACTGGCTGTGGGAAGGACGGCTCTATTTTATCGCCCGGATCATCAATCATCTGTCGCGCTTTCTGACCGGCAACGACATCCATCCCGGCGCCAAGATCGGCAAGCGCTTCTTCCTTGACCATGGCTTCAGCGTCATCGGCGAGACCGCCGAGATCGGCGACGATGTCACTATCTATCAATGCGTCACATTGGGCGGGACCAATCCCACCAACGGCGTCGCCGGCAAGCGCCATCCGACGCTCCGCAACGGCGTGGTGATCAGCTCGGGCGCGCAGGTGCTGGGCCCGATCGAGGTCGGCGAAGGCGCGCGGGTCGGCGCCAATGCGGTGCTCACCCGCGATGTTATTCCCGGAGCGACAGTGGTCGGCATCCCGGCCAAGCCGATGCTGGTCGACGCGGCCGACGTTCAAACGGGCTTCGTGCCTTATGGCATGCCGTGCAGCGAGATCGCCGATCCGGTGCTCGCCCGGCTGTGCGAGCTCGAGCGCGAGATCAAGATTTTGCGCGATGAGCGCAAGGTACGCGTCGAAGGGGCCGCGATCGAGGCTCCGCGAGCGAAGGCCAAGCGCGCTTGAGCGTCGTTGCGCCGTTCCCGCGGCCTTGGGACCGGCGCTCCATTGCCACTTTCGACCGCCTGGAATGGACCCGCATTCTCGACCTTTACGGGCGGATGGTCGCCGCCGGTCACTGGCGCGATTATGCAGTTCGCTTCGACACCGACCTGGCGTTGTTCGCGGCGTATCGGCGGCACAGCGAGCGGCCCGAAGTGCGGATCGAGAAGCGCCCTTCGCTCAGAATGAAGCAAGGCGCGTTCGCGTTGGTCGGCGACGATGGCGCTGTGCTCAGGCGCGGGCACGAGCTCAGCGGGGTGCTTGCACCGCTCGAGCGGCGCTTGCTGCGCCTCGTCGGTTAGGCTGCCGCTTCCGCCGCAACCGGCGCTCGGTCAATCATCGGCAGTTTGCCGCGCAATGCCTCGGGCAGCCGTACCACCACTGCCCGCCGCGCCTGGTGCCAGAAGGCCGAGAGCAGCAGCAGCGACGAGCCGATGACGAGCGCGGTCAGCGCGACGTTGAGCACAACCGCCCCGAACTCCTTGAACAATTCGGTCATCGCGTAGAGCACATAGGCGAGCGCCGAGACGAGCAGAGCGCGGCGGTCGATCGCCAGCGCAGTCAGCCCGATCACCACATAGAGCAGGACCACCGTCAGCCCCTCGCCGATGGTCGCGGTGCCGTCGTTGAGGCCGAGCAAAGTAAAGACCGGGTGGATGATCATCGGCGCCGCGAGCAGATGTAGCCAGAAGGCGACGTCCGAGCGGCGCGTGGTGCGCGTGCGGTCCGAGCTGTCCCACCACATCGCGAACAGGAACACCCCGATGCCGAGGAGGAGGGTCACGTCGAGGATGAGGTCGCGCGCGGTCTCGATGCGCTCGCCCATCACCGCGACGAGCAATCCCACGACCATCGCCGAAATCGCCGCCGCGCCGGCCGCGACCGTGATCGGAACGCGGAAGGTGCGCCAGTGGAGCCAGGCTGCGCCGGCGGCGATGATGCCAGCGGCGGCAGCGACGATCCCGCCCAATGCGGGCCGGTTGTCGAACGTCTCGGGGCCGAACAGGCTGACGATGCCGAAGGCGGCGGCGAGGAAGGTCGCGATGACGAAGGTCAGGAGCAGAAGGATCGAGGGCAATGCCATCCGCCTTTGCGCGGTGAAGTAGAGCGCAAGGCCCCAGCTGGTCGCAGCGACGGCAAGCGGGGCCAGGAAGCTCGGTCCGTCGCCGTCGATCGCGGTGCCGAGCGAGGCGCCGATGCTCTGGCCGATCCAGCCGACCGCGAACAGCAGGATCGCCGCCGCAATCGAAACGAAAATGTCGTTGAAGCCGGTCAGCAGCCGGAACTGCTCTTCGTCGGCGATCACCGACGAGCGCTGGCCCTCGATGTGGGCGCGAAGCGCGTCGGCGGCGGCGGCCGTGATGACTCCCGACGCGACTGCGTCGTCGAGCTCTTGCTGGCTGTACATATTTTCGCTCCCCTGTATGCCGCGCCGATACACTCACTGTATTATCGTGTCAATACAGCAAGCCGGTTGACCAAGCGACGGGGCTCGCCGATGAGTGCGCCCGCGATGTGCAATCTCTATTCGATGACCGCCACGGTGGACGAGCTTAAGCGGGTGTTCGGCCCGTTCGACGGCGACCGCGACAATCTGCCGCCGTTCGACGAAATCTATCCCGCCAGGCCGGCTCCGGTGCTTCGGCGAAAAGAGGGTGGCGGCCTTGCTCTGGAAATGATGATGTGGGGCTTTCCCGGCCCCGCGGCGGCGAAATCCCGCCCGATCACCAACGTCCGCAATCTCGACAGCCCGTTCTGGCGCGGGGCGCTCAATTCGCCCGATCGTCGCTGCATCGTGCCGGTCACCGGCTTTTGCGAATGGACCGCCGAGCCCGACCCCGCGACCAAGCGCAAGTCGAAGGTATGGTTCGGATTGAACGAGGGCACCGACCCCGTGTTCGCCTTCGCCGGCCTGTGGCGGCCCGGCGGCAAAGACGGCGAGGCGCCGTTCATGGCGTTCCTGACCTGCGACGCCAATCAATTGGTCGGCCGGGTCCATCCCAAGGCGATGCCGGTGACGCTGCGCCCGGGCGAGGACGTCGAGCGCTGGCTGTCGGCGGAGCGCGTCGACGCCTGCGCACTGGCGCGGCCGTTCGCGGATACCGATATGCGTATCGTGAGTTGAGCAGTTCGAAATTCAACAGGAGCATCGAAGATCATGGCCAAGACCCCGACCAAGAAGAAAGCGACGAAAGCCAAAGCCGTGCCGGCGAAGAAGAAAGCGGGCAAGAAGGGCGGCACCGCGCGCGCCAAGTCGGGTCCGGGCGCCGCGGACACCTTTCTCAATCTGCTTCAGAGCCCGCTGGTCGCCGATCTCGTCGCGGTCGCCGCCACCGCCGCGATCGCCGCGCTCGCCGCGGGCGGCGCCGGTTCGGGCAAGAAGAAAGCTTCGGGCTCGGCGGTCAAGGCCGCGGGCGCTGCTGCCGCCTCGGCGATCGGACGCCGGTTGAGCGAAGAGATCGGGGAGATCAGGAAGTCGTCGAAGGCCGCGCCAAAAGCGTAATCCGGGCGGCGCCGACGTCGCGCTCGGCGATGAGCTCGAGGCCGTCGGCGCTAACCAGGTCCTTGCGCGCGCTCTCGACCGCGAGCCAGCCGGCGGGCGCGAGCCAGTCCGAAGCGAGCACCGCCGCCGCCGCCGCGCTCCCCGAACCGGGCGCATAAGGCGGGTCGGCGAAGATCAGGTCGAACGGCTCGGCACGCGGGAGCGCGAGCGCGGAGCCGGCCATCACTCGCACGAGCTCGCCCGCGCCCAGCCGCTCGGCATTGGCGCGGATCGCCGCGATCGCCTTGCGGTCATTGTCGAGGAAGGTCGCGTGCGCCGCTCCGCGCGACAATGCTTCGAGCCCCAGCGCTCCCGAACCCGCGAACAAATCGGCGACTCGCAAACCCTCGAACGAGCCGAGGCGGCTGACCAGCATCGAGAACATGGTCTCGCGCACGCGGTCGGCGGTGGGGCGGGTCGACGCCCCCGCCGGCGCCGCGATCGGCCGCCCGCGCCAGACCCCGGCGATGATCCTCATGCCTTCCCCTCCCCCTCGGGGGAGGGGATCGAGGGGTGGGGGCGAGCGTCCGCGAGCCACAAGACTCCCCCGCCCCCGGCCCCTCCCCTGAAGGGGAGGGGAGCTCTCATCGCAGCTCCCTCAGGAATTGCGCCAGCTCCTCGTCCGTCAATTCCTCAACATGGCCCGGTTCGAGTCCGGCCACCGACAGCGCTCCATAATCGGTGCGGATCAGCCGCGAGACCTGCAGCCCGAGGTGGGCGAGGACCCGGCGGACCTCGCGGTTCTTGCCTTCAGTCAGGCTCATTTCGATCCAGCAATTGCGCCCGGTGCGGCGCTCCAGATTGGCGTCGATCGAGCCGTAATGCATGCCCTCGATGGTGATCCCCTCGGCGAGGTCTTCGAGCTGGGCCTGGGTGATCGGACCGAAGGCGCGCGCGCGATAGGTGCGCTTGACCCCGCTGCTCGGAAGCTCGAGCCGGCGCTTCAATTCGCCGTCGTTGGTGAGGAGCAGCAGCCCCTCGGTCATGAAATCGAGCCGCCCGACCGGCATCACTCGCGACATCCCCGCGGGCAGGCGGTCGTAGATCGTCGCCCGGCCCTTGGGGTCGGTGGCCGCGGTCAGCGTGCCCGGCGGCTTGTTGAAGCGATAGAGCCGAGTCGCCTTGGCCGCGCGCACTGGGCGCCCGTCGACGGTCACGCCCGCGACATCGACAAGCACCGTCGCCGGAGTGGTCAGCACCTCGCCATTGAGCGCGATCCGCCCCTCGGCGATCATCCGCTCGATCTCGCGCCGCGAGGCGATCCCGGCGCGGGCGAGCAGTTTTGCGATGCGCTGCGGCTTTTCCGCGCTAGCGGATTGGGGCCGCCGCGCTTTATGCTCGGTCGGGCGAGGCTTCGGCACATGCGGCCGAGTCGTTCGTTTGGGTGGCTGGTTCATGGTTTAAGGGTCGAGGATGCTGTTCGGCAGACGCAAGCGGATCGTCAAGCGGATACTGATCGTCGAGGACGAGCCGTTGATCGCGTTCGACAATGAAAACATGCTCAGCGACCAGGGCTATGAGATCGTCGCGACAGTCGATGACTTCGACCAGGCGATCGCCATCCTCGACGGCGATGACGAGGTTCATCTGATCTTGAGCGACGTGCGGCTGAAGAGCGAGCGCACCGGCCTCGACCTCGCCCGCCACGCCAAGGGCAAGGGCATTCCCACCCTGTTCGCGACCGGCCAGCCGCATGAGGGCGCACACGAAGTCGCGGTCGGCTGCCTCGCCAAGCCTTATTCGGAACGCCAGCTGATCAAGGCGATCGAATGCGTCGACCTCCACCTCCAGAAACAGAAGTATAAAATCCCCCGCGGACTCGAGATTTTCGTCATCGCCGAGCCCGACCCGGAATAACCCACCGGGGCTAGGCAGGCCCCGATCCGCTGCTAATCTCCGCGCCTCTAAGCGAGGGAGTGGCGTGACCATGGCCGAAGCCGAAAAGCTCAAAGGCTGGAAACTGATCCGGATGGCGCTGAAGGAGCGCAAGACCGCGGTCATGCTCGCCTTCGGGTTTGGCGCGGGGCTGCCCTACACCTTGCTCATCGGCACGTTGAACGCCTGGCTGGGCGAGTGGAAGATCGACCTTGCCACGATCGGCGTGCTGTCGTGGATCGGGCTCGCTTACGCGTTCAAATTCCTGTGGTCGCCATTGGTCGACCGGATCAAGCTGCCGGGGCTCGAGCGGCTGGGGCGGCGGCGCAGCTGGTTGCTGCTGTGCCAGGTTTTGTTGACCTTCACCTTCTTCGGTCTGGCGATGAGCGACCCGCGCCTCGCGCTCGGCTGGTTCGCTTTGGTCGCGGTGATCGGCGCCTTTTCCTCGGCCACGCAGGATGTCGTCATCGACGCCTGGCGGATCGACGTCGCGGACGAGAAAGCCACCGTCGAAATCCTCTCGGCAATCTATCAATTCGGCTATCGCATCGCGGCGTTGGTCGGGGGAGCGCTGGCGCTGGTGTTGTCGGGGCGGATGCCGTGGCCGACGGTCTATGCCGTGATGGGGGGGTTCATGGCGCTGACCATCGTCGCCACCTTGTTCGCGATGGACACGCCGCGTACCGCCGCCGAGAGCGAGCAGACCGCGCTGCGCAAGAAAGGCGCGCTCGAGCCCAAATACCGGCTCATCGGCCTCACCATCGTCGGGCTCGGCTGGGGCTGGGCGATCTGGATGGTCGCTAGCTTCATGATCAACATGCTCGGCGGCGGCATCGATTCGGCGACCGGCAAGCCCCCCTCGGCGGGCGATTTCACCAAGGCTTATGGCCCGCTGATCGTCGCCGCGACGGTGATCCTGCCCGCGATCGTCGCCGCGGTGCTCAACTGGATGCAGGCCAAGGGCGAGCATGTGCTGGCCAAGAACGACCCCGCGGTGACTCCGGGCGAGCGCACCGCCGACCATGCCTATTCGGCGCTGATCCTGCCACTCGGCGAGCTGGTGCGGCGCATCGGCTGGGGCGTGATCATCGTCCTCGGCCTGATCCTTTCCTACCGCATCACCGACAATATCTGGGGCAGCTTCGCTTTCCCATTCTATCTCGATTATCTTCACTACACCGGCGACGAGGTCGCGTTCGCGTCGAAGATTTTCGGCGTCTTCATGACCATGGCGGGGATCGCGATCGGCGGCCTGCTGTTCGCGACGGTCGGGCGGATGCCAACCCTGCTGATCGGCGCGATCACCGCCGCCGCTTCGAACCTGCTCTACGCCGACCTTGCGGCGGGGGCGCATTATATCGACGCTTTCGCCACCACCTTCGGGCTCGATGCGTTCGGCCATGACCTCAGGATGGTGCGGCTGCTGATCGCGGTATCGGGCGAGAATATCGCGGGAGGCCTCGCCGGTGCGGCGTTCGTTGCCTACCTTTCCTCGATCACCAGCCGCGAGTTCAGCGCGGTCCAGTACGCCTTGCTGAGTTCGCTGACCTTCCTCGTCGGCTCGCTCGGCCGCGCCGCGGTCGGCGAAGCGATCGACCAGATCGGCTATGCCCCGGTGTTCCGCTTCTGCGCCGCGCTCGGCCTGATCGCGGTCGGGTTCGTGATGCTCGAGTGGATCCGGGTGCGGGCGCGGGGCGATGACCGCAACGACGACGGACAGCCCGATCTGCCGAGCGTCAGTCAGGCTGCTCGCGGTTGAGCGCGAGCGCTTCGCCGGCGAGATAGAGCGAGCCCGCGATCAGGCGCGGTGCGGGTAGCGGCGACAGCGCTTCGGTGAGGTTCGCTGCGGCCCGTCCGCCGAATTGTTTCGCAAGCATCGCCGGATCGTGATGGTCGTGGTCGGGCACCGGCACGAAGGTCAGCGACAAAGCGTGAGGCTGGAGCAGCGCCACGATCTCGCTCGCGTCCTTGTTGGCGAGAATTCCGAGGATGACGTGCATCGGGCCGACACCGACCAGGTGCGCGGCGAGGGCGCGGGCGGCATCGTCATTGTGCGCGCCGTCGACCCAGGTTGCGATCCCCTTGCTCAGCGGTCCATCGGCCAATGGCTGGAACCGCGCCGGCCATATCGCGGTCGCTAGGCCGCGCAAAAATGCGGCTCGCGGTACCTTGATCGACGACTGCGCGCCAAGCATCTGCCAGGCGAGATTGGCGTTGCGGACCTGGTGCGCGCCGGGCAGCGCGGGGATGAGGGTCGGGTCGGCGCTCCAGTCGCGGCC
>JANNDN010000304.1:0-1570 GCA_031387795.1 Sphingomonas sp. | reverse complement strand
CCGACCTTGGGCGCCTGGGGCCTCGGCTGGGAAGTGTGGTGCGACGGCATGGAAGAGACCCAATTCACCTATTTCCAGCAGGTCGGCGGGTTTGAGTGCCGGCCGGTGACGGGCGAGCTGACCTACGGGCTCGAGCGGCTGGCGATGTACATCCAGGGCGTCGACAATGTCTTCGACCTCGCGTTCAACGACCCCACCCCCAACCCCTCCCCCGAGGGGGAGGGGAGCAAGGGGTGGGGGGTGACCTACGGAGATGTCCACCTCGAGAACGAGCGCGAGATGTCGGCGTATAATTTCGAAGTCGCGGACACCGAGGCGTTGTTCGACTTGTTCCGCAAGGCCACCGCGGAATGCCAGCGCTGCCTCGAGGCGAATCTTCCGATCCCCGCCTATGAGCAAGCGATCAAGGCCAGACACACCTTCAACACTCTCCAGGCCCGCGGCGTGATCAGCGTCGCCGAGCGCGCCGCCTACATCGGCCGGGTCCGCGACCTTTCCAAAGCCGCCTGCGCCGCGTGGTTGGAGAGGCAGCCGTGACCGACTTCCTGCTCGAATTGCTGTCCGAAGAAATTCCGGCGCTGATGCAGGCGAAGGCGCGCAACGATCTGGCGCGGCTGTTTGCCGAAGCGCTTGACGGCGCGGGGCTCGGCCATGGGGCGATCGAGACCTATTCCACTCCGCGGCGGCTGGCGCTGATCGCGCGCGATGTTGCCGGCACGACCGAGGCGGCGAGCGAGGAAGTGAAGGGCCCGCGGACGAGCGCACCACCCCAGGCGCTCGAGGGGTTCCTGCGCAAGACCGGGCTTACGCAGAACCAGCTCGAGGACCGCGACGGTATCTGGTTCGCGCGCATCGACAAGCCCGGGCAGGCCGCCGCGGCGGTCATCGCCGACGCCATCCGCTCCATCATCGCCGATTTCCCCTGGCCCAAGTCGATGCGCTGGGGGGACGGCGATTTGCGCTGGGTCCGCCCGCTGCATTCGATCGTCGCTTTGCTCGGCGAGGAGATCGTGGCGGTCGAAATCGCGGGCATCGCGAGCGGCGCGACCACGCTCGGGCACCGCTTCCACCACCCCGGCCCGATCACCATCGGCGGGGCGTCGGATTATGCCGAAAAACTGCGCGCGTGCCGGGTCATCATCGACCAGAACGAGCGCGAGGCGATCATCCGCGACGGTGCCGCCAAAGCGGCGGAAGATGCCGGCCTGACGCTGATCGCCGACGAAGGCCTCGTGGTCGAAAATGCCGGACTGACCGAATGGCCGGTGCCGTTACTCGGCCACTTCGACGCCGATTTCATCGATGTCCCGCGCGAGGTGATCGTGCTGACCATGCGCACCAACCAGAAATATTTCGCGTGTTCGGGCGATGATGGCGGGCTCGCCCCGGCGTTCGTGTGCACCGCGAATATCGAAGCATCGGACGGCGGCGCCGCGATCGTCGAAGGCAATCGCCGGGTGCTCGCCGCCCGCCTCGCCGACGCGCGCTTCTTCTGGGAACAGGATTTGAAGGTTCCGCTCGAGGAGCAGGCGAAGAAGCTCGACGGGATCGTGTTTCACGAGAAATTGGG
>JANNDN010000303.1:0-5324 GCA_031387795.1 Sphingomonas sp. | reverse complement strand
AAGCGCGCCCGGCCCGAGCGCGAACGCGGACTCAGCCACAGCTTCGACATGCTCGGCGAGGCGGCACGGACCTTTCCCGACGCCGATCGCTATTTCGCCGCCTACAAATCGGCGCTCGAACGGCTCGCCAGCGAGTCCGATGGCGATTTCCGCACTGCTCCGGGAATTTCGGTCAAGCTCACCGCGCTCCACCCGCGCTTCGAGTTCAGCCACGGCCCGGAAGCGGTCGCCGCGGTGGTCCCCAAAATGCGCGAGCTGGCGCTGATCGCGTCGCGTGCGGGGGTGCATCTTACGATCGACGCCGAGGAAGCCGACCGCCTCGAATTGCAGATGGACGTGTTCGAGGCGCTGCTCGGCGACGACGACCTGTTCGCCAACGGCTGGGGCGGGTTCGGGCTCGCCATCCAGGCCTATCAGAAGCGCGCCGAGCCGTTGTGCGACTGGGTGGTCGCCGCCGCTCGTGCTCACGGCCGCAAGCTCATGGTCCGCCTCGTTAAGGGCGCTTACTGGGACACCGAAATCAAGGCCGCGCAGGTCGGTGGCCTGACCGATTATCCGGTTTTCACGCGCAAGCTGGCGACCGACGTATCCTACCTTGCCTGTGCAAAAACCTTGTTAGCGGGCAGTGATTGCATCTTTTCCGCCTTCGCCACCCACAATGCCAATACGATCGCCGCGATCAAGGTGCTGGCGGGGGACACGGCCTTCGAATTCCAGCGGCTCCACGGCATGGGCGAGGAGCTGTACGCCGAACTGCGCAAGCTCGAGCAAGGGATCGGCGAGCCGGTCACCCCGGTCCGCATTTATGCGCCGGTCGGCAGCCACCAGGAATTGCTCGCTTACCTCGTCCGCCGGCTGCTCGAAAACGGCGCCAACAGCTCGTTCGTCAACCGCATCGCCGATGCCGAGGTGTCGGTCGACGAACTGGTCCGCGATCCGGTCGCCCAGCTCGCCGCGCTCGAACCCAAGCGCAATCCCAGCATCCCGCTGCCGCGCGACATTTTCGGGACCGCGCGGCGTAACAGCGCCGGGGTCGACCTCAGCGACCCGCTGGTGCGCGAACCGCTGCTCGAACGGCTGGGCAAGCTCGAATCGAAAAGCTGGAGCGCCGCTCCGGGTATCGGCAAGGGCAAGGCGCGCGACATAACATCGCCCTCCGACCATTCGATCGTCGTCGGTGTGGTCAAGGAGGCCAGCGCGACAGATGTCGACGCGATGGTGAGCGCCGCTGCCGCGGTCCAGCTCGACTGGGACCGGCTCGGCGGGGAAAAGCGGGCGGCGCTGCTCGACCGAGCCGCCGATCTGTTCGAGGAACATCGCGAAGAGTTTTTCTCCTTGTGCCTTCGCGAGGCCGGGAAGACCCTGGTCGATGCGGTGCTGGAAGTGCGCGAGGCGGTCGATTTCCTCCGCTTTTACGCGTCCGAGGCGCGGCGCCAGTTCAGTGAACCGATGCGGCTGCCCGGCCCGACCGGTGAGTGGAACGAGCTGCGCCTGCACGGTCGCGGGGTGTTCGCCGCCATTTCGCCGTGGAATTTCCCGCTCGCGATCTTCACCGGCCTGGTGTCGGCGCCGCTCGCCGCGGGCAATGCCATCATCGCCAAACCGGCCGGGCAAACCCCGCTAATCGGCGCGCTCGTCGTCGAACTTATGCACGAAGCAGGTATCCCCAAGCATGTCGTTCAGCTTGCGCCCGGAAGCGGCAAGGTCGTCGGCGGAACGCTGACCGCGAATCCACTGCTCGCGGGCGTCGTGTTCACCGGCTCGACCGCGACCGCGCGGATGATCAACCGCACGCTCGCCGAGCGGGACGGGCCGATCATCCCGTTCATCGCGGAAACCGGCGGCCAGAATGCGATGATCGTCGATTCGTCCGCGCTGCCCGAGCAGGTCACCCGCGATGTCGTCTCCTCCGCATTTCAGAGCGCGGGGCAGCGCTGCTCGGCGTTGCGGGTGCTGTTCGTCCAGGACGATGTCGCCGACCCGATGATCGCGATGATCGCCGGCGCAATGGACGCGCTCGCCATCGGTGACCCGGCGCGGATCGAGACCGACGTCGGACCGGTGATCGATGCCGCGGCGAAGGAGGCGCTCGACGCGCATGTCGCCTGGCTCGACAAAAATGCGAAGAAGATCCGCCGCCTCGACCTGCCGAAAACGACAGAGTCGGGCACATTCGTGGCTCCGTCTTTTTATGAGATCGAACGTCTAAGCGACTTGAATGATGAGAATTTCGGCCCGATCCTGCATGTGATCCGCTTTCCGTCGGGCGGCCTTCCGCAAGTCGTCGAGGCGATCAACGCCACCGGCTACGGCCTCACGCTTGGGCTGCAAAGCCGCATCGATACCGTGCGCGATTATGTCGAGGCTCATGCCCGGGTCGGCAATTTCTACGTCAACCGCAACCAGATCGGCGCGGTTGTGGAGAGTCAGCCCTTCGGCGGCGAGGGTTTGAGCGGCACCGGACCCAAAGCGGGCGGCCCGCATTATGTCGCGCGCTTCGCGACCGAGCGTGTGACCTGCGTCGACACCACCGCGGCGGGCGGCAACGCCAGCCTGATGGCGGGGCTCGAGGGTTAGGCCAGCGCGGAACGATCCCAAAGGGTCGGTGCCGTCGGTGCGGAAATGAACGTCCGCGCGAATAGCTCGATCTTCCCGCGCAGCGCCTGATCGCCGACCTGCTGAGTCAGATAGCGCAGGGTCTGCGGAAACGAATCGAAATGGCCCATCGCGGCCTCGCGGCGGTAAGCCATCGACCAGCCTTCAAACGCGCGCGCTAGCACCAGACGGTTATGCAGGGTCGAAACCGCGAGATGGCGGCGGTCGCGGCGGATCGCGGCATAAAGCCGCTCGACCTTTTCGCTCGGCCCCTCGATCACCTGCATATAGCGGTTACCACCGGCGACCAGCAGTCCGCTGATCTGATCGCGGCGATTGTTGATTCGAGAGGTGACAAGGATGTCGTGGACCAGTTCGCTGGTCTGCGGCACGGCGGCGGTGCTGAAATAGGCAATTTGGCGCATGTGCAACGGCTTAGCCGCCGAAACTGACCGAGACCTTACGCATTGCGCCGCTTCGGACGCAACTGGCCGTTTGACCGGCCGCAATGGTGGAAAATGGCTCCCCGAGTTCGATTCGAACGAACGACCAAGTGATTAACAGTCACCTACTCTACCGCTGAGCTATCGGGGAGCGGTCCTATCGGACGGCGCCTAAATAGCGCGGACGACAGCGAAATCAACCCGCTCAGGTGAGGAATTGCTCCATCGCGATGCGCTCGTCGAGCGCGTGTTCGGGGTCGAACAGCAAGGTCAGGAAGCGTTCGCGGTCGAGGCGAACGTCGACCGAGACGACATCGCGCACCTCGACCTGGTCGGCGACCGCGCTGACGGGGCGGTTCTCGGCCTCGAGAATCCTCAGCGAAATGGCCGTATCATCGGGCAGGATCGCGCCCGACCAGCGGCGCGGGCGGAACGGGCTGATCGGGGTCACCGCGAGCATTTTCGCTGCCAGTGGCAGGATCGGCCCGCGCGCCGAGAGATTATAAGCGGTTGAGCCGGCTGGAGTGGCGACGAGCACCCCGTCGCAGGCGAGTTCGGGGAGCGCGACGCGGCCGTTGACGCTGATCTCGATCTTGGCGGTCTGGCGGGTTTCGCGGAGCAGCGAGACCTCATTGATCGCGGGATGGGTGAAGGTTTCGCCTGAGACCGTCCGCGCGGTCATCACCAGCGGAAAGACGCGGATCGCCTTGGCCCCCGCGATGCGCTCGGCGAGCCGGTCGATGCGCCACTCGTTCATCAGGAAACCGACCGTTCCGCGGTTCATTCCGAACACCGGGCGCGGCGCGGCGCCCTCAAGCATGTCGTGGAGCGTGTGGAGCATGAAACCGTCGCCGCCGAGCGCGACCAGGGTTTCGGCGTCGCTCGTCGGCGCGAAGTCGTAGCGCTGACGGAGCAGTGTGCCGGCCTCACCCGCGACATTGGTGGGGGAGGCGAGCAGCCCGATCCCGCGGCTGGCGAGGTCGATGCGGCCGGTCTGGCGCGGCGATGCGGCGTCGGCGGTCACGCTCTTGGCTCCTCGAAAGGCGTCGAACGGAGACAATAGCCGCGACGACGCGCAAAATCACTGTCCCGTTTCGGGCCGTTCGCCGGAGCATGCTTTCGAGGGCCATCGGGGCCGCCTAGCCTGTGCTTCATGAGTATCGATTTCATGGTCCGGACGAAGGAGCGCCGCCGCAGCGCGGTCGGCGTCCGCGATTTCGCGTTGGAGGCGATGATCGGCGATGGCTCGGTCGAGGTGCTGTTCCAGCCGTGGATTGTGCTCGCCAGTGGCCGGGTCGTGGGTGCCGAGGCGCTCGCCCGCTGCGCGATCGAGGCCGATCCCGCAGTGTTGTTCGAACGCGCGGCCCGAGCCGGTCTCGATGGGGCTTTGTCTCGGCTGGTGCAAACAATCGCCCTGGACCGCGCGTCGCGTTGGTCGGGTCCGCTCGAGGACATAGGCATTTCACTCAATCTGTTGCCGAGCGAGGTCGCGAGCGGCGATCATGATCTGTGGCTGCTGGAAGAAATGCGTCGGCTCGGCCTCGATCCCGCCCGGCTGACGGTCGAGATCACCGAGGACTCGCTGATCGTCGGCGAGCCCACCGTGATCGAGCGGCTCGAGCGGCTGCGCGCTGCCGGAGTGACCGTCGCGCTCGACGATTTCGGCACCGGCTACGCCAGCCTCGATTATCTCAATCAATTGCCGATCGACCTGATCAAGTTCGACCGTGCCCTGGTCAACGGCCTCGTCGGCGGACGCCGCGACCGGATCGTGATGAAGGCGATGCTCCAGCTCGCGCACGACCTCGAGATCCGGACGCTGGTCGAAGGCGTCGAGGATGCGGACCAGCTGGCGTTGCTGCGGCAATGGGATTGCGACCTGTTCCAGGGTTTCCTCGGCTCCCGCGCGTTGGGCGAGCAAGCGCTGGCGCGCTTCGTCGCTGCCGCGAACCGCCGCGCCACCTAGATTTTCCCTCAACTTTTCCTGCGCCCGGTTGCGGGCGCGGACGAACGATGATTCATCACCCCCCAAGGGAGATGATCGATGAGAAACCTGGCCGCCGCCGGATTGCTATGCCTGTCGCTTGTGGGCGCGTGTCACAAGGTCGAGCCCGCGCGGCAATTCTCGCAACAGGCGCTGGAACAGGCGCTCGCCGACCCGGCGCGGGAGTCGAGCCGTCTCGCCGCTGACGCGCGCCGCAAGCCGGGACCGCTGATCGCGCTGGCGGGGGTGAAGCCGGGCGACAAAATGCTCGATCTCATTCCCGGCGACGGTTACTGGACGCG
>JANNDN010000151.1:0-2118 GCA_031387795.1 Sphingomonas sp. | reverse complement strand
GAGCTTGGCGCCGCTGGTTGCCGCCAAGGGGTCGATCACGCTCGACGGGGTGTCGCTGACCGTCAACCAGGTCGACGACGGGCTAGACGGACCCACGACGAACTTCTCGGTCAACATCATCCCCCACACAGCGGCGCACTCGACGTTGGGCGAAATTACACCCGGACGGCAGCTCAATGTCGAAATCGACGTCATCGCGCGCTACCTACAGCGCCTGATCGACTCCAGATCACATTAAACAGTGACGCCGCTCCTTTTTTAAACACATCAGAATGTGATATTGGACGCGAATGAGCGTTTCTTTGATCGAACGTCTGAATGCCATCGTCGCCACCGGCGAAGTCAGCCGCGCGGGCCTCGCTCGCGCCGCCGGGCTCCATCCTAATTCGCTGCGCAAGATGGGTTCGGAGGAATGGAACCCGACCGCGGAGACGTTGATGCGCCTCGAAAAGCTGCTTCTGCGCGGTTCGGCCGAGGTTCTCGTCGGGTCCGAAGCGATCATCGACGAGGCGCGCAACGGTCGCATGTTCATCCTCGTCGATGACGACGACCGCGAGAACGAGGGCGACCTCGTCATCCCCGCGCAAATGGCGACCCCCGAAGCGATCAATTTTATGGCCCGGCACGGCCGCGGGCTGATCTGCCTCGCGCTGACCAGCGAGCGCGCCGACCAGCTCAAGCTCGAGCCGATGACGCGCACCAACCAGAGCCGCAACGAGACCGCCTTCACCGTCTCGATCGAGGCGCGCGAGGGGATTACGACCGGGATCAGCGCCGCCGACCGCGCGCGGACGATTGCGGTGGCGATCGATTCGTCGAACGCGGCCGACGCTCTGGTTTCGCCCGGCCACGTCTTCCCGCTCGTCGCCCGCCCTGGCGGAGTGCTCGTCCGCGCCGGCCACACCGAGGCCGCGGTCGATGTGTCGCGGCTCGCCGGGCTCAATTCGAGCGGGGTGATCTGCGAAATCATGCGCGAGGACGGGACCATGGCCCGGCTCGACGATCTGATGGAATTCGCGCGCGCCCACGGGCTCAAGGTCGGCACCATCCGCGACCTCATCGCCTATCGGCTGAAGAAGGATCATCTGGTCGAGCGAGTCGCGACTAGCCCGTTCGTCTCGGCGAGCGGCGGAACATGGCAGGCGCATGTCTTTCGCGACAAGGCCAGCGACGAAGAGCAGCTCGCATTGGTCCACGGCGACCTCGATCCCGCCCGCCCGGCGATGGTGCGGATGCACAGCCTCGATTTGTTCGCCGACGTGCTCGGCGAGCAGGGCGCGCGCTCGGGATTGCTCGACGGCGCGATGCGCATGATCGAAGCGGAAGGGGCGGGCGTGCTCGTCGCGCTCCATGCCGCCGCGTCGGGGTCGCTGTCGCGCTCGATCGATCTCCGCTCGGATCGTCAGGCCGCGCCCGGAACCGCGGGGCGAAGCTATGGCACCGGCGCGCAGATCCTCGCCGCGCTCGGCATCCACGACATGATCCTCCTCACCAACAGCCACCATTCGCCCGTCGGCCTCGCCGGCTACGGCCTGGCGATCGTCGAGGAACGGCCGATCATCACGGCCGGGAACTGACGCCATGGCGGCAATCCTGATCGCGGAGGCGCGCTTCTACCCCCACCTCAACGATTTGCTGCTGAGCGGAGCGCGGGCAGCGATCGAGGCGGCGGGGCACGAGCATGAGACAGTGACGCTCCCGGGCGCGCTGGAACTTCCCGGAGCGATCGTGCTTGCCGCGGGCAGCGGGCGCTTCGCCGCCTTCGTCGCGCTCGGCGTGGTGATCCGCGGCGAAACCTATCATTTTGAACTGGTGTCGAACGAGAGCGCGCGCGGGGTGATGGACCTCACGCTCCAGGGCATCGCCGTCGGCAACGGCATCCTCACCGTCGAGAACGAAGCCCAGGCGATCGTCCGCGCCGACCCCGCGCAGGGCGACAAGGGCGGCGGAGCGGCCCGAGCGGCGCTCGCGTTGCTCGATCTCAGGAAAAAATACGGGTCCTGATCGTTGCCATGACCCGCGTCGTCCAGCCATTCGCCTTTCCCGCTTTGCTGCTCGGCAGCAGCCTGCTCGCGGTCGGGCCGTGGCTGGTGCGGCTGGCCGATGTCGGCCCGGTGG
>JANNDN010000122.1:0-5607 GCA_031387795.1 Sphingomonas sp. | reverse complement strand
ACAGGCGGTGCATGGGCCTAGATATGCGGCGTCGCGATTTCTATCCAGCGCGCCGCGCGGGGCGACAGATCGTCGGGGAGTGCGGCGAGATCGGCCTCGACGATCGCCTCGACCTCCCACGACCAGCGCGGCGGGCGATAGATGACGTCCTCGACGATCACCACCGAGCCGAGGCCAGGCACCGGGCGAACACGGCCGTGACCGGTCATTCCGATCTCTTCGCGTAGTTCTCGCAGGGCCGCCTCGCGGTGGTCCTCGCCGGAATCGCGCCCGCCACCGGGGAGACGCCATCCAGGAGCGTAGCGAAGGCGGACCAGGATCAGTCGGCGGTCGGGAGTGAGCGCCAGCGCGTGGACGCCCGCCGGCTGCGCCTCATCGGGGACACGCAACCCGCGCACCAATCGCGCCGCCAAAGCGACGGGCCAGCGCAGCAGCCGGTCGGTAAAGGTGGGACGCCTGGACATCCCCGCATCAGCGGCGGCGGGGCGAGGGAGTTCCATTCGCCGCGCGGCGATGTAAGATCGCGGGTTTGGGGGTCCGATCCGATGAGTGGCGACAGCAAGCTCGACAAGCCCGAATATGAAAAGCTGCTCAAGCCGCACGTCAAGGAGCTCAACGCGCTCGCGCGGTGGGTGGCCGAAACCAAGCAGCGCATCGTCATCGTCTTCGAGGGCCGCGACACCGCCGGCAAGGGCGGCTCGATCGACATGTTCGCGCGCGCCATCAACCCGCGCCAGTGCCGAGTCGTCGCTCTGCCGACCCCGACCGAGCGCGAGAAGACGCAATGGTATTTCCAGCGCTACGTGCCGCATCTTCCGGCGGCGGGCGAGATCGTGCTGTTCGACCGCAGCTGGTACAACCGCGCCGGGGTCGAGAAAGTCATGGGCTATGCCGATCAGGCGCAGGTCGATGCGTTCCTGAAGGCCGCGCCCGAGTTCGAGCGGCACCTGGTGGCGGACGGCATTCTGCTGTTCAAATATTGGCTGTGCTGCGACCAGGACGTGCAGGAACTGCGCTTCGCCAACCGGCTCAACAACCCGATGAAACGGTGGAAGCTGTCGCCAATCGATAGCAAGGCGCGGATCCATTATGACGATTACACCGCGGCGCGCGAGACGATGCTGGCGGCGACGCATACCGATTTCGCGCCGTGGACTCTGGTCGAGTTCAACGACCAGCAGGTCGGGCGGCTGACCTTGCTGCGCGACTTCCTCGACCGGGTGCCCGACGTCGAGCTGCCGCTGGCGCCGGTCGAATGGCCGCCGCTTGCGGGCGCTCCATCGAACGAGCGCTATGGCGTGCTGGAACCGATCGAGCCGATGGCGCTGCCCAAGGAGATCGAGGCGCGGGCGATGATTCACAGCTGGGACTAGGATTGCCCGCGGGGGCGAAACAGGGGGACAGGACATGCGCGGAACCAGGCTGATCGGCCAATTGCTGCTTTATTATGCGGTGATCGGGTTGGTGATTTACTTGGCGTTGGTGATCTGGCCCGACCTGCGCAATTATCTGCCCGTTGGCGGGGTCGAGCAATTGATCAGCCAGCCGGCCAAAAACCCGCTCGAGGCGACCGAGGCGATCCGCGCCGAGCATGTCGGCAATCTCGGCCAGAGCCTGTTTTGGCTCGCGGTCGCGATCGCCGGGGCCTTGCTGTGCTCGTTCCCGGTCAGCCGCGTCTATATGACGGTGCGCAGCGGCGCCGAATATGACCAGAGCCTGGTCAACACCATCATCATCCTGCCGATGGTCGTCACCGGCATCGTCATCATCGTCCAGAACTCGCTCGCGCTGGCGTTCGCGCTGGCGGGGATCGCGGGCGCGGTGCGCTTCCGCAACTCGCTCAAGAGCTCGGGCGACGCCTTGTTCATCCTGTGCTCGGTGGCGATCGGGCTCAGCGCGGGGATTGGCGCGGTCGAGCTGGCGGCGGTGATCAGCGTCGCCTTCAACTTCACCTTCGCGGTGCTGTGGCTGAGCGAATATGGCGAGCGCGAGGGCATGAAGCGCTATCTCGCCGATTATGACGGGGTCGACGAAAGCGCTCCGCCCGAACCCGACAAGAAGTAAAGCGGGTCAGCCGATACAGCGGCTAAGCAGTCGCGTCTCGACCGCCGAGTCGGTGGCGATGTCGGCATAGAAGCCTTGGAGGAACGAGCGGGCCCCTGCTCTCGAGCGCTCGGGTAGCCCGGGAATCGAATCGAGTTCGGCGAGCAGCGCCGGCCATAAAGCGCGGATCTTCCTTGCCGACTCGCGGACGGCGGCATTGTGGAGGCAATAGCCGCGATACTTGCGGTCGCGGACCGAGTTCAGCCCAAGCTGCTCGGGCGGCAGCGCATAAGGCGCTCCGACGAACCCCGAAAAGTCGAAATCGTAGGGGATGGGGATCGACCGGCCCGGGCCGGCGGTCCCGAGCAGCTCGGCATTGTGGCAGCATTCCTTGCCCACCGGACCGGCGCGCATCGACCAATCGTGGTTGGCGATCATGTGCTGGAACAGGCCGTAGATCGCGGCATGTTCAGGATTGAGGTCGGCGATCGGGATTTTTGGACCGGCGCGGTAGCGGGGTATGCCGCTGCGCAAGGCGAGATCGTCGAGGTCCTCGATGAAAAAGGCCGGGCGCGTGTCGATCGAACGACCATCGGGCGAGCGATAGGCAATTGTCGCGAGGCGGGTCCTGAAGCTGACCGGGGTGATGCGGTTGAGCATTCGGTAGGCGGCGTGCTCGAGCAGCACCGTGGCAGTTCCGGACGACGACTTGCGGCAATGGGTGACGAGCTTGAGCTTGCCCTGGCCGGCAAATGCGCTCGTCGGCGGCGGCGGGGCGGTGAAGCGGACGGCGAGCGGCGGGAAGTCGCAAACGTCCTTGGTCCGCCGGGTGATTCCGCGGAGCGCGACGGAGATCGGCAGGCGGTTCCCCGCGGGGTCGGTCAGCGTGCCGGGAACCTTCTCCTGCGAGCCGCGGTCATTGAGGAGCCGAGACAATGGCGCTTCGAGGGTGACGGCGATCGGGCTGTCGCTGGCGAACAAGGGCTTGGCGGGCGATGCCGCCGTTGCCGCGGCTGCCAGCGCGGACAGAAACAGAAGGACGAACAAGCGGATCATCGGACGGCACTCCGTTTCGCAACTCGCGGGGTCATGGTCTCGCCGACGATCTCGAGCCAGCCGAGCGGGCCCTTGTAATAGCGCGCGATGCCGGTGTCGGCGCGGACCAGCTTGCCGCCCAAAAGGATGGTAACGCCCTTGAGGGTCGGGGTGTGGCCAACGACGATGTGGCGGGCGCCATAAGCCCGGAGCACCGCGTCGACCTCGGCCGCGGGTGGCTGATATCTGTAGCCGGGGGCGCCGGAACGCGACGCCTCGGCGTCATTGTCGCGGATGATGAGGCCGCGATACCACAAGGGCCCGAGCGGGTCGGAAAGGATCGAATCCGGGCTGTCGTCGGAGCGGCGGACGGCTTCGGACACCCGGCGATTGATGACGTTGATCGAATCCTTCAGATATTCGGCGCTGAAGCCGCCGTGGACGAACAGGAACGAGCCGACCCTGGCGATCGCCGGGCGGGTGGCAACCCAGCGGCCGATTTCTCCCGATGGAGCCCAGGCGCGGCGATGCTCGACCCAGCCGAGCGGGGTCGCCGCGATCCACGCCGCGCGCGCCTCGGCATCGCTAAGCTTGGGATTGATCGAGCGCTGACCGGCGATAATCGCCTTGCGGTTGGCCTCGAACCAGGCGTCCCGCCGCGCCGGCGACTGGGCATCGGCGAAAGCGGCGAATTCGTGGGGCGTGACGTAGCGCAGGTCGCCGACGACATTCATCGCCTCGTGATTGCCGATGAGCGCGATGACCTTGCCTCCAGCCTTCGGCGCCTCGGCCTCGAGCTGCTGGAGATGGCGGATGATCAGCAGCGTATCGGGCCCGCGGTCGGAAATGTCGCCGAGCTGGACCAAAATGGTCCGCCCCCCGGCCCAGTGGCTGGCGGAATCGATCAGACCGGCATCGCGGGCGATGTCGAGCCAGGCGGCATAATCACCGTGGAGGTCCGCGACCGCGACGATCCGTGGCGCGGCGGGTTGCGCCGCGACGGTTGCCGGGAACGCAATTCCGAGCACCACCGCAATCAGGCTGAGGATGCGACGGACCAGTGCAAAGCTCCCCACAGACAGGCCCGCAACTGTGTCATTGCGGCACGGCCGTGGCAATGGAGCAGCGGATCGGCCCGGTCCCGGAACGGGCCAGCCGCGCCACCCTTGTCCGGTTTCGCTTGAATCCCCTTCCGGCATCCACGATATACGGGCCATTCGGGGTGTGTCGTCGAGGCCCCCCAAGAGGAGATGAAATGGCCAATTGGCAAGACCCGCGCACGACCGGCGGCGATACCGTCTCGGTTGGCGTCCCCAGCGTCGCTCGCGACGTCGGGCTGCGCTCGTACATGCTCAAGGTTTACAATTACATGGCGTCGGGCGTGCTGTTGACCGGCATCATCGCGATGCTGTTCGCGAGCAGCGGCTATGCCGACCAGATCATGCGCGGCGGAGGACTGATGCCGTGGGTGATCATATTGTCCCCGCTGGCGATCGTGATGGCGATGAGCTTCGGGCAGAATCGGATGTCCGCGGCGACGTTGCAATTATTGTTCTGGGCGTTCGCGGCGCTGATGGGGCTGAGCATGTCGACGATCTTCCTGGTCTATACCGGGACGTCGATTGCGCAGACCTTTTTCGCCGTGGCGGCGGCCTTCATGGGCCTGTCGCTCTACGGCTATACGACGAAGAAGGATCTCAGCGGCATTGGCACGTTCCTGATCATGGGCGTGGTCGGCTTGCTGGTCGCGATGCTGGTCAATCTGTGGCTGCAATCCTCCGCCATGTCGCTGGCGATCAGCGCGATCGGCGTGCTGCTGTTCGCGGGCCTCACCGTTTATGACACGCAGCGGATCAAGAGCCTCTATTTCCAGATCCAGGGCTCGGAAATGCTGGGCAAGGCGGCGATCATGGGGGCGCTGACCCTCTATCTCGACTTCATCAACATGTTCCAATTCCTGCTCAGCTTCATGGGCGACCGCCGCTAGGCGCATCGCTCGCGAAAACGAAAGAGGGCCGTCGGGAAACCGGCGGCCCTTTTTTCATCGGAGGTAGCGCTTGAACCAGACCAGCGTTCGCCTCCACGCCAGTTCTGCCGCAGCTTTATTATAGCGCTCGGCCGAAGTGTCGTTGTTGAACGCGTGATCGACGCCCGGATAGTCGTGATAGGTGACTGTCTTGCCTGCCGCGCGAAGGGCCGCGATCCAGGGAAACTCGGTTTCGGCGATGCGCTTGTCGAGCCCGGCGAGGTGGATCAGCAAGGGCGCTTCGACCTTCACCGCTTCGGCTGGGGCGGGGGCGGGGCCGTAATAGATGACGCCGGCATCGAGCGTCTTTCCGGCGGCGACCGCGAGGCGGTTGACCATCCCGCCGCCCCAGCAGAATCCGACTGCGCCAACCTTGCCGCCGCGGCTCGATTTCTCGAGCTCGCGGAGCATGGCAACGGCCGACTTGCTGGTCACCGCGAGATCCAGTTTGCCGATCAGATCGCGCGCCTTGTCTTCGTCGGCGGGCGTCCCGCCAAGCGACG
>JANNDN010000065.1:0-2681 GCA_031387795.1 Sphingomonas sp. | reverse complement strand
GTCGGACAGCCTCGAGGGCATTGTCGGCACGTGGAACGAAAACGTCTGGCTGGCATCGCGCGGCGGCGGCATCGGCACCTATTGGGGCCAGGTGCGCGGCATCGGCGAGCCGGTCGGGCTCAATGGCAAGACCAGCGGCATCATCCCGTTCGTTCGCGTCATGGACAGCCTCACGCTCGCCATTTCCCAGGGCTCGCTGCGGCGCGGCTCGGCCGCTTGCTATCTCGACGTCTCGCACCCCGAGATCGAGGAGTTTCTCGAGATCCGCAAACCTTCGGGCGACTTCAACCGCAAGGCCTTGAACCTCCACCATGGCGTGCTCGTCACCGACGAGTTCATGGAAGCGGTCCGCGCGGGCGAGGAATTTCAGTTGCGCTCGCCCAAGGACCAGTCGGTGCGCGCCACCGTCGACGCGCGCAGCCTGTTCCAGAAGCTGGTCGAAACCCGGCTGGCGACCGGCGAGCCGTACATCATCTTCATCGACGCGGTGAACAAGGCGATGCCGCGGCACCACCGCGAGCTGGGGCTCAAGGTCACCACCTCCAACCTCTGTTCGGAGATCACGCTTCCGACCGGCACCGACCATCTCGGCGCGGAGCGGACCGCGGTGTGCTGCCTGTCCAGCCTCAACCTCGAAACGTGGGATGAATGGAACGGCGACAAAGTGTTCATCGAGGATGTCATGCGCTTCCTCGACAATGTCCTGTCCGACTACATCGCCCGCGCCCCCGACGAGATGGCGCGCGCCAAATATTCGGCGGAGCGCGAGCGCAGCGTCGGGCTCGGCGTGATGGGGTTCCACTCGTTCCTCCAGGCGCGCTCGATCCCGTTCGAGGGCGCCATGGCCAAGTCGTGGAACCTCAAGATCTTCAAACACATCCGCGCCCAGGTCGACGAAGCCTCGATGATGCTCGCGCACGAGCGCGGGCCCTGCCCCGATGCCGCGGACATGGGCGCGATGGAGCGCTTTTCGTGCAAGATGGCGATCGCCCCGACCGCCTCGATCAGCATCATCTGCGGCGGCACCTCGGCGTGCATCGAGCCGATCCCGGCCAACATCTACACCCACAAGACGCTGTCGGGCTCGTTCTCGATCAAGAATCCGTATCTGGAAAAGCTGCTGCTCGAAAAGTCCAAGGACGGTGACAAGGTGTGGAGTTCGATCCTCGAGCGCGGCGGCAGCGTGGCCCACCTCGACTTCCTCACCACCGAGGAAAAGGACGTCTACAAGACCAGCTTCGAGATCGACCAGCGCTGGCTGTTGGAGCTCGCGGCCGACCGCACGCCGTTCATCGACCAGGCGCAGAGCCTCAACCTGTTCATCCCCGCCGACGTCGACAAATGGGACCTGATGATGCTCCACTTCCGCGCCTGGGAGCTGGGCATCAAGTCGCTCTATTACCTCCGCTCGAAAAGCGTCCAGCGCGCCGGCTTCGCGGGCGGGGTCGAGGCCGACAACACCCCCGACCTCAAGGAAATCCAGCTCGCCAGCACCACCGATTATGACGAGTGCCTGGCCTGCCAGTGATGACCACCCCCCAAATCCTCGAACTGGTCATCGCCGCTTTGCTCCTCGGCGTCGGCATCTGGCTCTACCGCCGGCCCTCCCCCGCGCCCGACCAATATGGCAGTCAGGGCGCGGTGCTGTTGTTCGCGGTCGCCGCGATCCTCGCCGTCCACGTCGTCATCACCGTCCGCGCGAACCCCGGCACCGCGACCGTCGAAGTGGTGCCCCAATGATGCGCCGCTATCACCGCTGGCTCGCAATCGTCTTCGGCATCTTCCTCTTGTGGATCAGCGCCACCGGGCTGCTCAGCCAGATCGGCAAGCTCGCCAACGACGGCGGGTTCGAGAGCGCGGCGACCGAAGCTGCCGCCCAGGCCCGCGCCGACGCCGCGATCCCTGCCGGCTTCATTTGTCCCGAGACCATGACCTGCCGTCCCAAACCCGCGCCGGGGGCATGGAACGTCAGCTTCCTCCACCACCTCCATTCGGGCGAGCAGTTCGGCCCCGCGGGCGTGATCGCCTCGATGCTCTCGGGCCTCGCCTTGTTCTTCTTCGCGTTCTCCGGCCTCTACATGTACATCCAGATGTGGCGCGGTCGCCTGGTCCGGGTCGAGCAGGGCAAAGCGGTCCGCGGCGGGCGGTGGTTCTGGTGATGGGCTTCCTCATCGTCGGCGCGATCTTCGCGCTCGCCGGGATCGCGGCGCTGGCAATCGCGTTGCGCGGCGACCGCCAGCACCCGCGCACCGTCGCTTTGCTCATCGGCGGGATGATGGCGACCGTCTTCGGCCTCCTCCTCGGCGGGTTCGCGATTGCCTCCAGTGCCGCGCGCCCGCTCGACCGCACCGCCGGGGTCGCCCAATGAGCCAGCTGATGCTCGGTCACGAACGCGCCGCGCGCCGTCGCGTCATAACCCTCGCCATCCTCGCCGCCGCTCTCCTCGGCGCGGCCGCGGGCCTGCTCGAAGCACAGGGAATTTTATGAGCAACGCCTTCATCCTCGCTTTGGTCGCGGTCGCGATCTCGCTGATCGTGGTCCTGATCGCCGCGCGCAGCGGCCCGCGCGTCACCACCATTGAAACCCGTCACGACGATGACGAGAATAAGGACGTACCCGGCGCATGACCGCTTTGCTTCCGCTCAATCCGCGCAGCGGCAAAAGCTTTTCTCACGCGGAGG